>NZ_JBCOAB010000006.1:0-114161 GCF_040227035.1 Clostridium sp. RTP31139st1_H3_RTP31139_211217 | reverse complement strand
AAAAATCCAAATTGTATAAACTTAACTGTATTAAAAAATAGACATGGGAAAAAAGGAACAATAGCTTTAAATTGGGAAGGAGATTATTCAAGAATAAGTAACTTCATGAGATAGAGAGGTAATATTTATTATGACACTAGAGGAAGTAGAACAATTAGAGGACGAATTAAATAAATCAAAAACAGAAACCTTATTAAATGCTATTGATATATATAGAAATGAGAAAGGTATGGAAGACTTAAAAAAAGATGTAATGAAGGGGATTGTAGAAGTATTTAACAATAGTTTTAGAATGTTAGAGCAGTTAAAAAAGGAGTGTGTACAAATTGAATCAAAGAAATAATTTAAGAAAAGTAAGATGGGTTTCAAAAGTTGAGTATTGTTATGGTTATAAAAGCTTAACAGAAGAACAAACTTTTAAGTATGTAAATATAGATAATTATATTTATGATCCTGGAACTTTTAAAAAAGATTTAATTGAAGAAATTGGAGAAGAAAACTTTAAGGCGTTAGAACCTGTTATAAATTATGAATATGGATATTTCCATAAATGGATAGTTGAATATTTAGGAAATGTGAATGAGGGGTTAAAGACCAATATACAAGCTCTAGTTGAAACAGAAGAAGGAAAAGTTTTCACAGTTAATCCGATTAAAATAACATTTCTTAGTTAAAAAATATAGAGGTGATAGTTATAGATAAGATTGATGAATTAGAAAATAAGGTTTTGGAGATAGGTAAAAAGTATAAAAATGCAGACAAGCCTACCAAAATAGAAGTGGGAAAGATAATGTTAGGTAAAAGAAGAAAATTTAAAAAGAAAAAAGCTTATAGATACTACCAATATCTATAAGCAAGGAGCTATCCATAGGATACCCTAATAATTTAACAACTATAGTGTATCCTATATGCTCCTAAATAATCAAGAGTAAAATAAAGGAGATATATATGATTAAATATAAATTTAAATATAAAGGCAAGTTATATAGGGTTATAATTAGAGATTTAAAACATGGAGTAATAAGTGCTAGAAGGGATAAAAAAGGTCAAATATCCTTGATTATTAGTAAATCATTAAAGGGAATAGAAGGGCAAAGAGAGTTGCATAGATTGATTAAGAATAAAGGTTTATTAAGACTATAGGAGGAATAATGGTTAAGTTACAGGTTAAATATGAAAATGAAGCAGAGAAAGAGAAGGTAATAAAAGTATTATCAAAGGGATGTAAGGTTATAAAAGTTAGTGATACCTATAAAACGGGTAAATATAATAGGATTTATGTAGATATTAAATAATTTAAAATAGGTGTTGCCACGAGTGGCAATGCCTATTGTTTTAAGGAGGATAATATGTATTGTGTAATACAAGAGGTAGAATTAAAGAAGAGTGTTTTAAATGGAGAATACAAGGAATTAGAAGCATATCTAAATGAGTGGATTATGAATGGCCAACAAGTTAAGTTTTATTCATATAGATTTACTGGGGGGAGATTTGAAAGAACTATAAAAAAGGCATATAAGATAAGTGTTCATAAAAGTTATAGGGAAAAAGGAAGAGTTAAAAAGAAACAATGGAGCATATGCACAATGGATTACTATTGTATAGCTACTAATGGAGCTGGAATACATGATTTTTGTGATATAGAAAGTAAAGCTAAAGCAATAGGGATAACAGAAGAAGAGCTATGTGATATTATATATAAAAAATTAGACCAATTAGAATATAAAATAAAAAGTGAGTACCAGGAAACAGAAGAATATAAAACTCATAAAAAACATTAGGAGATAATTAATAAATATAATATAGATAAAAAAGAGTTTGAAAAGAAGTATGGTAAAGATAGTTATGATAAATGTTACGATATATTTGGAAAGTTGAGAGAGCCAGAGTTACTGGATTTTATAAAAAGACAATATGAAGCACATAAGGAAAGAGAACGTAGTTACTACAAAAATTCCAAAGGTAACTACAATAATAATTCAAACAGTAGTTACTATAATAATAAACAAAGTAACTACAATGAAGCAGATAAAGATAAGTATAAGAAAATATATAAAACATTAGCAAAGGCATATCACCCCGATATAGCAAAAGATGATGGGGAAATGATGAAGTTAGTTAATCAGTTAAAAGAAGAATGGGGAATATAGTTACTTATATTGAGGGGTGTTTCTATTTTAGAAGCACCTTATTTTATATTATGTAGTTATTATGAAATTAAAAGGAGTAACTACAAAAAAATTAAATATATATGTTAGTGAAAAATGTAGTATTATGTGGTATAATGAATATAAAGATAAAAATAAATAAAAAGATAGTACCCCACTTGATTAAGTGGAAAGCATATAAAGGCTACGGGAAATATATTAACTTAAAGATAAGTGCAAGTTTGCACCTATTAATAAGTTTTATATTTCCTGTAGTCTTTTTTATTTTAAAGAAAGGAGCTGCAGCAATGAATGATGAAGCAAGAAAGTTAAAAAATGCTTATGCAAGAGAGTGGAGAGCTAGAAATAAAGATAAGTCGAAAGCTTACCAGGAGAAGTATTGGCAGAATAAAGTTAAGAAAATGAAAGATGAAGGAGAGAAGATCAATGAGTAAGAAAAGTGAATTGTTAAATGTTATTGAAGGATATAAAAGACAACAGGAATTATTTAAGAGTAAAGTAACCCAAATAGAAAGCAAATCATATTTAACGCAAGAAGGTAAGGAAATTGAAATAGAGAAAATAGCAGCACCATTTAAAGATGTTGCACAAAATGCTCAAAATAGAGCTTTAGATATATTAGAAAGTGGAATTGAAGCTTTAGAGAAAAAGTGGAGAGATAATTCTGCTGGAAGATTATTAGATTCAAATTATCAAACAGGATTAACAAATGCAATGAAAATGATTGAAGCAGGAGCAATTACAAATCAAGAAGATTTCCAAAACATTATAAATGTATATAAAGATGATTACAACGCCCTAGCAATGTTAAGAAGTTTATCATCAAAATGTGAAAAAATATATGGATTTTCTGTATTAATACCAAAAGACAATAGAGGATATAATAAAAAATCATTAAATAATTTAAGGAATAATATAGAAATGCACATGAGTCCTTATAGAATAAAAGAATCTTTATCTACAGGATTAGAGAGTAATATTACTTTTATTAAAACAAGATTAAAAGATGACTTAACAATAATTCCATGGGAAGAAGTGCAATAAATTTATGCTTTAAATATGCAATAAAAGGGGCGAAAAAGGCTCCTTTTTGTATATGAAAAATAGGCTTAAAGCATTGAAAATACTAAGAAAGAAAGGAGGGGTATACTCCCCTATGGGTACTAAAAGTAAAAAAACAAGTTTTAGATTAAGTAGTTCAAAGGATATAAGAAGGACTTTAGCCAAGGTTACTAATATGATCGCTAATGATGAAATAGATGTTAAAAAAGCTAATGCAATAATTTACTCATGTAATTCTATTTTAAACAGTATTAGAACTGATGAATTAGAAAAGCAAGTTCAAGAGTTGGAGGAATTAGTTAATGATAAGTAGGAATAGGTTAAATAAGATTAAAAAGGCTTTAATAAAGGATTTAGATAAGTTAATAATTATAAAACTTTCAGATGGTAGTGAGTTAAAAGTTACTGGAGCTGCTATCAATGAAGCATTTGCTAATTATGATAAGGGAACAGAATTTACGAGAGCAATAAAAGATAAAGAAATAGTTAGTTGTTCAGATTATGGAAAGTTAATTCATGTTATACAACAGTTGATTTGAGGTTTATCGTAGTGATAAATCTTTCTTACTTTAAAAATAAAGGAGGATACAGGTGGCATATAATGATATTAATAAAAGGATCATACCAATTAATTTATTGCCAGTAGTTGTTTGTAATGCAAATACTCGAAGAAAAGTAGGTAAATTAATTAGAGATAAAATCAGTATATATGCAGTTGACTTTTTTTTTATAGTGGTTATGTATTTAGGGATATTAATAATAAAGAGATATATTATTCGTCATGTGAAGTGAAGCAAATGGTATTAAATTATTTTAAGAGTATACATCTAAACTACGATTAATAATGAGAAATATGTATTAAAATATAAATATGTATTTTTATTAGTTAAATAGTATAATATTTCTTGAGGGGGTATTATAAGTGTTAGATTTAGGAATGAAAAAAATAGATTGGACTAATTTTAATGTATTAACTCTAGAGAGTAAACAAAGTGTATTTTTCGAGTGTGAGGATTTTGGTATAGGTAAAACTGAAATAACTGCAGAAGAGTATTTTGCATGGGCAAAGCAAGTTATAGATAAAGGTGAAAATATAACAACTAGAGAGATAGTAGAAATTATAAGTAATATAAAGAGATTTATAGATTGCAAGTGCGAAACTTTTATAAAAAAATATGGATTTATTAATAATATAGATACTAAAAATTATCATTATTTAAATAAATTAATCAAGAAGGAATCAATATCAGTAATATCACTAACAAGTTATTTATTAAATCTAAACTTAATAATAATCGATGAAATTAGAAAGCTAAGAAATAAAATAGAGCATGATTATACTAGACCTACATTTAATGATGCTGAAAGGGCTGTAGCAGTAGGGGAGTTATTTTTATTAGCATTCAATAATAAGTTAAGTAATATAAGATATTATTGTGAGATATCTAGCAAGAAGTATGATGATGAATTCAATATAGTGTTATATAGGGATGGAGAAGATCAGTTTAATTCAAATTCTTGTATTGAAATAAATGGAGTTAAATTGAATTCAAGTAATATGGAGTATGCAATGATTTTAAAAATATTAATTAATGGAAGTTTTGAAGATATACCAACTATTTTTAAAAGTGATATTCCAAACAAATATATTAATTTTAAAGAATATTTTGATGAAGATACTATGAGTATAGAGAATGATATAGATAATATGCCATTTTAAAAATAATAATGTATCTAAGATAAAATATTAATTTAATAGGGGGTAAATTAAACGTGAAGAATATTGTACTTGAATTTGACAAAAGAATTATAGAGAAAGAAGAAATGAGAGAGCACATAGACTATTATGTAAGTATGGCTGAAAAAGGATTTGAGCTTCTTAATAATGGTGATAAAAAAGGAGCTATGGAAATACTTAAAGAAATAAGAAAATATATGAAGAGTGAATTTGACTACTATAATAAAACAAAAGTTAGTAAATACATAGAAAATAATAAACTTTATAGTATTTACTGTAATGGAGTATATGAAGCATTCGCAAAGCAAACTAGAGCAACATCATATGAAATGTTGAGTAGTAATCTATACGATGTGCAAGATTATATGAGTCATTATGGTATGGAAATATTTTCTAATTAAAATAAGTAGATATAATCACAAGAGAACTCTAGAAATAAAGTTCTTTTTATTTAAAAGTTATATTGTTAAAAGTAAATCCTTTACGGAAGGATTAAATTATATAAAGAGAAATGAGTATAGCAATAAATAGTTACTATACTCATTTTGTTTATTAAAAATTTTACAATGTATATAAAAAACAACTTTTTAATATTTTTTATATAAAAATGTATCAAAATAACTACTTTTGTGTATAATATAATTGTAAGGAAGAAAAAAAGATATATGTTAATGTGATCTTTTAGGGAGGTATTTTATATGAAAAAAGAGGTTGCTGAAAAATTACAATCTGCAAGGAAGACACTTGGATTTACTCAAGATTATGTAGCTAATAAATTAGGAATAAGTAGAATTAAGATTATAAATATAGAAAAGGGAGAAGCAAAAGTTGATATTGAGTTATTAAATAAATTTTCAAGTCTTTATGGATATTCATTAGAATATTTTATATGTGACAATACAAATAAAAGTGAAGATATAAGCTTTGCATTTAGAAGTGAGGGAATTACAGAAAAGGAGTCAGAGATATTAGCTTGGGGAAACAAAATACTAAGTAATGTAAAAATGTTAAATGAAATAATTAAGGAGGCAAATATTTAAATATGGAGTTAGAACTGAGAGCGAGAAGTAGAGCTAGGGATATAAGAAATGAACTAGGATTAGGCGATAGTCCAATAAAAGATATTTTTGGATTGATTGAAAGTTTAGATATATTACTATTTAAAAAGCCTTTTGATAGTAAATGCTTATCTGCACTTTTTTTAAATAATAATGAAAATTATATTATAGCAATAAATTCAAATAAAACATTAGGTCATCAAGTATATTCTGCAGCACATGAGCTAGGGCATTATTTTTTTGATAAGAATTTAAGAGGTGGTATTTGTAGTGTTAATAATCCAAAAAGTGAAATAGAAATTATGGCAGATAAATTCGCTGAACATTTTTTAATGCCGGATGAATTGGTTGTTAAGGAATTAGATAAAAGACTTAATGAGAAAAATAACATTGATGTTTTTGATATAATATATTTACAACATTTTTTTTCTGTAAGTTGGAATGCTATCCTAGTTAAGTTAGAAAAGTTAGGGTATATAAAAGATAAAAATTATTATATGAATGTGGGAATAAGATCTTTAACTAGAGCTCTTGGTTATGATGAGAATTTAGTAAATATAACAGCAGAGAAATATGTATCAAAAAAATATTTAGAGATGGCACTTAAATGTTATAATAATTATGAGATAAGTGAAAAAAAGTTGGATGAATATTTAAATGATGTAGATATGTCTATAAATGATATGTCTTTGAATTGGGAATATAAAGACGAAGAGGAGGAGTCTATATATGAGTAATATTAGTTCACCACCTCTTCCGTTAATAGTTGATAGTACAGTAATATTTAACTTTGGAATTATAGATAAATTTCATATATTAGAGAGGTTATATAAAGGTCAGATTATAATACCTTTGGATGTGAAAATAGAAGTAGCTACTGATCCAATAATAGGACCGTTATTGGAGAATAAAGTAAAAGAGGGTATTTGTGAAGAGTATATTATAAATTATGAATGTGATAATGATGAGATTAAAGAATATATAAAATTAAGAAGCAGGTTTGGACATGGAGAATCAGCTTGTTTATCTATAGCGAAAAATTGGAATTGTACAATAGCAACCGATGATATGAGAGCAGCTAAGGCTTATTGTATGAGAAATAACATTTCATTAATAGGAACATTAGGGATATTATTTCAAGCTTATAATAAACAAATAATAGATGAAAAAGAGGGACAAGCTATCTTAGATGATATGATAAAAATAAGAAAATATTCTTCGCCAGTATCACAATTCAGTGATGTTATAAGATGGTTTGAAAAAAAAGAGGGTAGGGAGTTGTTTTAAATATAATATTTAGTATAAAAGAAAGTAAGAGTAATTTAAGAGAGTCTATAATGACTTTCTTTTTTTATTAGAAGTGGGAAAAATAGTGGGAAAGTTATAAAAGTAAAAAGCCTCGATATTACGGAAACGAGTAATATCAAGGCTTTTAACTTGTTAGATATATAAATGGTGCCGGCAGAGGGAATCGAACCCTCACGGTAAAACCGCATGATTTTGAGTCATGTGCGTCTGCCAGTTCCGCCATGCCGACCTAATTAATATATACATAATATTACCATGGAGAAGTGGAAATGTCAATATATTTTGATTGAAAAAAGTGGAAAACGGTTTTGACATAAGAAGATTTAATAAATGAATAATTTAATAGTATTTGGAACGTGTTGTAGTATTTTATCATATATTGCTTATATGATGATAAAAATACGAATAATGAAAGGGATACAAAGGTATGGAATGGTTTATGGGCTTAAGTCCAGTTATACAAGGTTTAGTTGCTACGATATTTACATGGGCGATAACAGCGCTTGGGGCATGTTTAGTATTTTTCTTTAAGACTGTTGATAAAAAAATATTAAATTGTATGCTTGGATTTGGGGCAGGTGTTATGGTAGCAGCAAGTTTTTGGTCATTATTAAATCCAGCGATAGAACTGTGCTCTGAACTTGGATATAGTCAGATTATATTACCATCAATTGGATTTTTTGCTGGCGGTATTTTTATAATACTTGCTGATAAAATGATGGATAAATATTCTTATGGAGTAATAACTGAAAGTGATGAAATAGCAAGAGACTCAATAGTGAAAAAGTATAAGAAGAGTATTTTATTAGTAGTTGCAGTAACTCTTCATAACATACCAGAAGGATTAGCAGTTGGAGTAGCTTTTGGTGGAGTAGCAGCAGGGATACCATCAGCAACAATAGGAGCAGCTATAAGTTTAGCTTTAGGTATAGGACTTCAAAATTTTCCCGAGGGAGCAGCAGTATCTTTACCTTTAAGAAGAGAAGGGTTATCTAGAACAAAAAGCTTCTTTTATGGACAAGCATCAGGGATAGTTGAACCAATAGCAGGGTTCTTAGGGGCTATGGCAGCTGTTGGTGTTAGAAGCATGTTGCCATTTTTCTTAGCTTTTTCAGCCGGAGCTATGGTTTCAGTTGTAGGTTCCGAATTATTGCCAGAAGCATCTATTGAAAATAAAGCGTTAACAACTATAGGTTTGATATTAGGATTTATAACTATGATGATATTAGATGTAGCATTAGGATAAGAAAAAATAAACAAATAGTAAAAGGATGACACTAAAGTGTATCATCCTAAGTACATAACGTGGATAGAAAATTTGTTTCGAGAGTTAAAATTTTATAGGAAAATTATTTAGCTACTTTATATTAAAAAAGGCTTTTCTTCCTCTATATTCAGCAACATCACCCAATTCTTCAGAAATTCTAATAAGCTGATTGTATTTTGCAACTCTTTCAGATCTTGCAGGTGCACCAGTCTTAATTTGGCCAGCATTTACAGCTACAACTAAATCTGCTATAGTAGTATCTTCAGTTTCACCTGATCTATGAGAGATAACAGCAGTATATCCAGCTCTGTTAGCCATTTCGATTGCATTTAATGTTTCAGTTAAAGTACCAATTTGGTTTAACTTAATTAATATTGAGTTACCAACCCCTCTTTGAATACCATCTTCTAATCTTGAAGTATTAGTAACAAATAGATCATCTCCAACTAATTGAACTTTATCGCCAAGTCTATCAGTAAGTAATTTCCAACCTTCCCAATCTTCTTCGGCCATACCATCTTCAATTGAGATTATAGGATATTTATTAACCCATTCTTCTAAGAAGTCAACCATTTCAGAAGCTGTTAGTGTTTTTCCTTCATGTTCTAAAACATATTTACCGTCTTTGTAGTATTCAGAAGAGGCAGCGTCTATGGCTATAAACATTTCCTTACCAGGTTCATATCCAGCTTTAGTTATAGCTTCTAATATAACTTCAATAGCTTCTTCATTAGATTTTAAGTTTGGAGCAAATCCACCTTCATCGCCAACACCTGTTGAGTAGTTTTTATCATTTAAAGTTTTCTTTAATGAATGATAAACTTCAGCACAAGCTTGGATAGCTTTATCAAAAGAATCAAAGCCTACAGGCATAACCATAAATTCTTGTAAATCAACAGAGTTGTCAGCATGAGAGCCACCATTGATTATATTCATCATTGGTACAGGTAAAACTTTTGCATTTACACCACCAACATATTGGTATAAAGGAAGTCCTAAGAAATTAGAAGCAGCTTGAGCTACAGCTAAAGAAACTCCTAAAATAGCATTAGCACCTAAATTACCTTTGTTATGTGTTCCATCTAATTCAATTAATTTTTTGTCTATTGCTGTTTGATCAAAAACATTAAATCCAATAAGTTCTTTTGCTATTACTTCATTTACATTTTTAACAGCAGTTTGAACACCTTTACCCATAAAGCAATCTTTATTACCATCTCTTAATTCAACTGCTTCATATATACCAGTAGAAGCTCCAGATGGTACGGCTGCTCTTCCTACAGTTCCATCTTCTAAAATAACTTCTACTTCTACAGTAGGGAAGCATCTTGAATCAAGAATTTGTCTTGCAACAACATTAATTATCTCTACAACATTTTTCATTCGAAAAACCTCCTTTAAATATGGAAATAAGTGTACTCATATAATGAAGTCATTTTATATAAAATTTATTTTATTTATTCATTTAACAAATAATTTAGATTAAATAGATAAATCAAGAATTTACAACAAATGAAAATCATTATCAATACCTTTGTTTTTTAGTATATCAAAATAGATAAATACATATCAATATAAATGAGAATAATTATCAATTTCATTTTTAAAAGGTTTTTAAAAGTCAATATTTTCAAAAAATAATAATAAAAATTAGTAATATGATAAAAAAAATCTAATTTTAATATTGTTACAGATTGATTCATCTGTTATTATATAGAAGTAGGATAGATTTATGCCCCTGTGGGATAAATCTTGACCCAGTTAGGTACGGTCTAGATATTTACATATATTTAAGACAAGCTATAACTAATATTAATTAGGGAGGAATAAATATAATGATGTATTCAAAAGAAGTTGAAGAAATGTGCGTTGTTGCTAAAGGCGCTAATCATGCATGTGCTCCAATTCCAGTTGAAGGAAAATGGGTACAAGCTACACAAATATCAGATATTTCAGGGTTAACTCACGGAATAGGTTGGTGTGCACCTCAACAAGGAGCTTGTAAATTAACTTTAAACGTTAAAGGTGGAGTTATCCAAGAAGCATTAGTTGAAACAGTTGGATGTTCAGGAATGACTCACTCAGCTGCTATGGCTTCAGAAATATTACCAGGAAGAACTATATTAGAAGCTTTAAACACAGATTTAGTTTGTGATGCTATAAATACAGCAATGAGAGAATTATTCTTACAAATCGTATACGGAAGATCTCAAACTGCTTTCTCTGAAGGTGGATTACCAATCGGAGCTGGTTTAGAAGACTTAGGTAAGGGATTAAGATCTCAAGTAGGTACAACTTACGGAACTTTAGAAAAAGGTCCAAGATACTTAGAAATGGCTGAAGGATACATTACTAAAATCGCATTAGATGAAGATAATGAAATCATCGGTTATAAGTTCGTTCACCTAGGAAAAATGATGGAAATGATCGGTAAGGGAATGGATGCTAATGAAGCATTAGAAAAGGCTGCAGGTCAATACGGAAGAGTTGCTGACGCTGTTAAATTAATCGATCCAAGACACGAATAATTTGTAAGGAGGAATTTTGACATGGCATTATTTGAAAGTTATGAAAGAAGAATAGGACAAATCACTCCAGTTTTAGAAAAATATGGAATGAAAACATTAGAAGATGCTAAAGCTGTATGTGATGAGTATGGAATAGATCCATATAAAATCGTTAAAGAAACTCAACCAATCGCATTCGAAAATGCTGCTTGGGCATACGTTTTAGGTGCTGCAATCGCTATAAAGAAGGGTTGCACAAAGGCTGCTGACGCTGCTGAAGCTATCGGAGAAGGGTTACAAGCTTTCTGTATCCCAGGTTCAGTTGCTGACGATAGAAAAGTTGGTTTAGGACACGGAAACTTAGGGGCTATGCTTTTAAGAGAAGAAACTAAATGTTTCGCATTCTTAGCAGGACACGAATCTTTCGCTGCTGCTGAAGGTGCTATCAAAATAGCTGAAAAAGCTAACAAAGTAAGAAAAGAACCATTAAGAGTTATCTTAAACGGTCTTGGAAAAGATGCTGCTAAGATAATTTCAAGAATCAATGGATTCACTTATGTTGAAACTAAATTTGACTTCTTCACTGGTAAATTAGAAGTTGTTAATTCAAAAGCTTACTCTAACGGACCAAGAGCTAAGGTTAACTGCTACGGTTCAAACGACGTTAGAGAAGGTGTTGCTATAATGCATCACGAAGGAGTTGACGTATCAATCACTGGTAACTCAACTAACCCTACAAGATTCCAACACCCAGTTGCTGGAACATACAAGAAAGAATGTATCGAATTAGGTAAGAAGTACTTCTCAGTTGCATCAGGTGGTGGTACTGGTAGAACTCTTCACCCAGATAACATGGCAGCTGGTCCAGCTTCTTATGGTATGACTGATACAATGGGAAGAATGCACTCAGATGCTCAATTCGCTGGTTCTTCATCAGTTCCTGCTCACGTAGAAATGATGGGATTAATCGGTGCTGGTAACAACCCAATGGTTGGTATGACAGTTGCAGTTGCTGTTGCTGTTGAAGAGCACGCTAAATAAGAAATTCTTTAAATAGAATTATCTTGGTTAGTATGACTAATTTTAAATAAAATGCACACGTTGTTTAGATTTATCTAAATAGCGTGTGTTTTTTTATTATTTATAAAATAGAATAATTTTATATGATATAATATTTATTATTTTATACAAGAAAGGGTAAATAAATGAATATACAAATATTTGGAACAAAAAAATGTAATGATACTAAGAAAGCAGAAAGATTTTTTAAAGAAAGAAGAATTCCATATCAATTTATAGATTTGAAAGAAAAGGCTTTAAGTAAAGGTGAGCTTCAAAGTGTTAAAAAAGCAGTAGGACTTGAAAATTTAATAAATAAAAATTCAAAAGACTATAAAAAATTAAATATGGATAAAATAAGAGGAGCAGAAACAAGAGAGGATATGCTATTAAAAAATCCAACACTGTATGTAACTCCTATAGTTAGGAATGGTAAGGAAGCAACTGTAGGAAATGCTCCAGAAACATGGAAAGAGTGGGAAAAGGCAAAATAGTTGGTATATTAGAACAGTGATAACAAATCTACCAACTTATCATACAAAAAGGAAAAGATAGATTTACCTTTACACAAATCTATCTTTTCCTTTTTATAATTATTAACTCAAAATTATTAACTAATTAAATGCTTTATAAATAGCATTAATTCCTTTTTCAAAGTCCTCATTTTCAATTCCAACTAGAACATTGATTTCACTTGAGCCTTGATCTATCATTCTAATATTAACATCAGCTTCAGCAAGTGCAGTAAATATTTTAGAAGCGACTCCCTTAGTATAAGCCATGCCTGTACCAACAGTAGCTATTAATGCCATGTTAGGATAAACAACTACAGAATCGGGATTACATGCCCTTTTGATTTCTTCAACAATAATTTCAGTTTTATTCTTTAAGTTAGAATCAGAAATTACTACACTTACAGTATCTATTCCAGAAGGCATATTTTCGAAAGAAACTCCATTTTGTTCTAAGATAGTAAGGATTTTTCTGCAGAATCCTAACTCACTATTCATCATAGATTTTTCAATAGATAAAACTGTAAAGTTTTGCTTTCCAGCAACTCCAGTAATAGTGTTTTCATGCTTAGTTTCATTACTAACGATTAATGTACCTTCATTTTCAGGTTCGTTAGTATTTCTTATATTAATTGGAATACCAGAAGTTCTTACAGGAAATACAGCTTCCTCATGAAGAACAGAGGCTCCCATGTATGATAATTCTCTAAGTTCGCCATATGTAATGGTCTTAATTTTTTTAGGATTATTAACTATTCTAGGATCAGCCATTAAAAATCCAGAAACATCTGTCCAATTTTCATAAAGTTTAGCATTAATGCTAGCAGCAACTAATGCACCAGTTACATCAGATCCACCTCTTGAGAAAGTAACTATATCACCATGTTCATCTGAACCATAAAATCCAGGAATAACAGCTCTTTCATGGATTGAAAGCTTATCTTTAAGTAAAGAATAAGTTTCTTCCATATTTAATGAACCATATTTATTAAATTTGATAACATCCTTAGCATCTATAAAATCAATTCCTAAATAATTAGCAAGGATTAAACCATTTAAATACTCACCTCTACTTGCAGCATAGTCTACAGAAGCCCCATTTTCTATATCCTTTTTTATAATTTCTAGGTGAGAATTTAAATCAAAATTTAAATCTAATTCGTTGACAATTGAATGGTATCTTTCAGAAATTAATTTAAATACATCATCTAAGGATATGCCTGAATTAACATGAGCATGGCATAGATAAAGTAAATCAGTTACCTTAAAATCTTTAGAAAATCTTTTTCCAGGTGCTGAAGGAACCACATATTTTCTTTCTGAATTACCTTCAATTATGTTTTTTACCTTTTTAAAATGGATAGAATCCGCTAAGGAACTTCCACCAAATTTTGTTACTATAGTATTCATTGTTTTGCCCCCTTATATTAACAAAGTTAAAAATTAACCTTAATAATTATCTTAACAAAAAATGACAAAAAGCTCAACTAGAATAATGGGAATAAGTAAAAATATTTCCTATAAAATAACATATAAATTGTTGTTAAAATGACACAAATTCATAGTATAATAAAGAAGTAGACTTAAAATTTAGTATAAAAATTAAGAAAAGGTGTATTGAAAGATATTGCTTTTAATGCAGTAACTTAAATACATTCAAAGTTTATGGGGAGAGGGAAATAAATGGACAAGTTTCTGGTTGACAGAATTCAAATTACAGTTGATAATTACAGATTAGCTAAGGAAGAACTAAGAAATGATGGAGACATAATAAATCATTTTGCATCTTTAGTTTTTTCACATTATGAAAAAGAAATACTAGTAGAGAGAGTTAAAGAAATAAGAAAAGATATAAAATTAAATACGCCAAGAATATCACCTTTTAGAGGGGATACTTTAAATATACTTTCATTATTAATAGCTACAGTTGATAATGAAAAACAAGAACAGCTTATTCAAGATATGTATGATACAATGGAAATTTTAGAGGAAGAAGGATTCCTTTCAGGATCATACTTAGCTTTAACAGCATTTACTATTAGTAAATACGCACAGTTAAAGGATAAAAGGTATATAATATCAAAAATTAAAGAGTTATTTATTATATTAAAAGAAAAATATTCTAATATAACTAGTGAAGATGATTATTTACTTTGTACATTATGGGTTATAAATGATATTCAAGCAGATACTGTTGATGATTTCATTGAAAATATATTTAATCATATTTCAGATTCAAATATTAGATCTAAAAATGGAATACAAGGATTAGCAAATGCAATTATATTAAATGGATCATCAGGTGAGATGTATAGAAGTATGGAATTTATACTTCAGCTTCAAAAAAGAAATATTAAAATAGCAAATCAATTTTTACCATTAATAGGAGTTTTATCGAATTATAATCCAAGACGAAATGTAGATATTGTTGAAGGGGTTATAGAATATTTATGTGATGAAGAGGGAGAATATGAATATTATATAGATAAAGGATTTAGAACTATTATTGCTATAGTTATCGTATCTTTTTGTTCAATGTCAAGTAAAAGAAGATATATTGATGAACTTTTAGCTCAAGGGATACTTTCATTTATTAATAGTAAGAATAAAGGAATTTTTGAAGAAGTGCTATACTAGGAGAAAAATGGATAAAATAATTTTACATGTAGATATGGATGCCTTTTTTGCAGCTGTTGAACAAGCGGATAATCCAAAGTTAAAAGGTAAGCCAGTAATAGTTGGTGGTGTAAGTGAAAGAGGAGTTGTTTCAACTTGTTCTTACGAAGCAAGAAAATATGGAGTTAGATCAGCAATGCCAATTTTCATTGCTCAAAAGTTATGTCCTAATGGGATATACCTTAAAGTAAGATATTATAGATATAAAGAAATATCAAATAAAATATTTAATATATTTAAAGAAATTACGCCACTTGTTGAACCACTTTCAATTGATGAAGCATTTTTAGATTTAAGTGAAAGTAAATTTGATGATGGATTAGAAGCAGCAAAATATATTAAAAGAAGAGTTTTTCAAGAAGTAGGATTAACTTTATCAATAGGAATATCATATAACAAATTTTTAGCAAAGTTAGCTTCTGATTGGAATAAACCAAATGGAATAAAGATTATTACAAAAGAGATGATACCAGATATTTTAAGGCCATTACCTGTGTCTAAAATTTATGGTTTAGGAGAAAAGTCAGTAAAAAAATTAAATAATATGGGAATGTTTAAAGTAGATGATTTATACGAATTACCAAAAGAATTTTTTATTGAGTATTTTGGAAAATATGGAATTGATATATATGAAAGAATAAGAGGAATTGATAATAGAGAAGTTAAAGTAAATCGTGATAGAAAATCATATGGCAGAGAAAATACATTAAAATTTGACACAGAAGATAAAGAGGATATTTTATATTATGTAAAAGCATTTTGTTTAGAATTAAGTGAAGAATTGAAAAGAAGAAATGTATTTATTAAGACTATAACAGTTAAATATAAAACAAGTAATTTCGAAAGTCATACGAGAAGCAGAAGTCTAAATTATTATACAAATGATTTAAATACTATATATAACGTAGCACAAGAAATAGTAAATGATGAAGTTTTTGAAGATGGGATTAGATTAATTGGAGTAACAGTATCTGGAGTAAAGGAAGAAACTGTTGAACAATTAAAGTTATTTTAAAATTAATGTATACTATTTGATTAAAAAATTTTAAATAATATATACGATTTTAGAAAAAACTTTCCAATCTGTAGTACATCAATTATAATAGATAGGGGCTACTTAAGAAAAATTTCAAATAAATGGAGGTATTATAATGGATAAGGCACAAATAGCTAGAATGATTGACCACACAATATTAAAAGCGGAAGCAACTGAAAAGGAAGTTTTAAAACTTTGTAAAGAGGCAGTTGAGTATAATTTTGCTTCAGTTTGTATAAATCCATCAATGGTTCCTGTTGCAGCAACTGCTTTAGAAGGAACTGACGTTGAAGTTTGTACTGTAATAGGTTTTCCTTTAGGGGCAACTACTACAGAAGTTAAAGCCTTTGAAACAAAAGATGTTATTGAAAAAGGTGCTACAGAAGTAGATATGGTTATAAACGTAGGAAAATTAAAGGAAAGAGATTTAGAATACGTTAAAAATGATATTAAGGCAGTTGTTGAAGCTGCTAAAGGAAAGGCACTTACTAAGGTAATAATAGAAACTTGCCTTTTAACTGATGAGGAAAAGGTTATTGCTTGTCAATTATCAAAAGAAGCTGGAGCTGATTTTGTTAAGACATCTACTGGATTCTCAACAGGGGGAGCAACAGCAGCAGATATTAAGCTTATGAGAGAAACTGTTGGCCCTGATATGGGTGTTAAAGCATCAGGTGGAGTTAGAAGCAGAGAAGATGCTTTAGCAATGATTGAAAATGGTGCTACAAGAATAGGGGCATCAGCTTCAATTGCTATATGTGAAGGAACAAAATCAAATTCAAATTATTAATATAAAATTAATAAAAAGGAAGCATATATTTGCTTCCTTTTTATTATATTTAAAAATATATCAAAAAAATTAAATTTTATTGCTTAAATTAATTATATAAGAATATTAATATAATATATATCATTCTAAGGAAGGCAAAACTATTTAAATTAATAGTTTATGACCTTAGTGGGAGGGTTATGAAAAGAGAGTTAGCTCCATCAGAAATAAAATTCAATATACCATTAACAGAAAGCAAACTTGAAGAAAATACAAAAGGCATTAAAGAGTTTGATGAAGCGTATAAAAAAATAGAAAGGGCAATCACTATAGATAAAGAGGGATACAATCTTTATTTAATAGATACCTTTTCAAAAGATAAATTAAAGGATTTAACGTCTTTTATTGAAAATACGTATAAGGATTTAGAAGCACCTAGAGATATATGTTATGTTACATTAGAAGATGTAAATAAGCCAGAAGCAATATTTGTTGCAAATGGTAAAGGGAATAAATTAAAGGAAACAGTTGATGAAATTAAAAATTCTTATTTAGAAGTTGTAGATGACTTTTATGGTGATTCTAGCAATGATGAAAAGGATTATTTAGTTGAAGATATACAAAATAGAAGAAATAATTATTTAGATGAATTAACTAAAATGGCAAAGGCAGAAGGTTTTGAAGTAAAAGCAACAACTAAAGGATTTGCATTTATACCACTAAGTGGTGATGAAGCCATGAGTGAAAAGGAATATGATAATTTAGAAACAGAAAATAAAAATGTTATAGTTACTAAAGCAGGTACATTAAAAAGAAAGGCAGAGACTATTTTAGAAGAACTTAAGGATATTGAAGTAAAATCTATTAAAAAATTAAAAAAGATATATTCTAAGTTTTTATCTACTCAAATGGAAGAAGAAAAGGATGAAGCTCTTTTAGAATTTATAACTGATGATGATTCATATGAATATCTAGAAAGACTATTTACATGTATTGAAGAAGATTTAATTGATTGTTATACAATGAGTATAGAAGATGATGAAAATGAAATATATGAAATTTTGAATAAATATGATGTAAGAGTTATTGTAGATAATACTAATAACACTTCACCACCAGTTATTTATGAAGAAGACCCTAATTTAAATAATTTAATTGGATTAATAGAGTATGAAAATCATAATGGAATGTATACAACAAATATTTCATTGATTAGTGCAGGATCTATATTAAAGGCAAATGGTGGATGTCTTATTATAAGGTTAAATTCATTAGCTGTTAATAACTTAAGTTATTATTATTTAAAGAAAATACTAATTTCAAATAAGGTTTCTTTTGATACAAATAAGAGTTATTTAGATTTTATTAATATTAATGGATTAAAGCCACAATCAATTCCAGTTAAAGTAAAAGTAATTTTAATTGGTGATTATGAAACTTACGATCTTTTGTACAATTCAGATGAAGACTTTAAAAAGTTATTTCCTTTAAGAGCTGAATTTTCTCCAGTAGTTAAAGTTAATGAAGATTCAATTGCTGGAATAAAAAAAATAATAGATAAAAAGATTAGAAAGAATGAGTTGTTTAATATTAGTGATGAAGGTATGAACGAACTTTTGAAGTATCTATGTAGGAAGAGTAGTAGCAGAAAGAGAATTCTTGCAGAAGAAGATGATATTGATAAATTATTGGTTTTATCAAATAATAACGCTAGAGAAGAAAAGAGAATGGAAATATTAAAAGATGATATACTTGCAGTTGCTTATGAACAGGAATTAATCGAAGAAGAATTTATGAGTATGTATGAAGATGATAAAATTGTTATAGAAGTTAAGGGACGAAAAGTTGGTGCTATTAATGGATTAGCAGTTTTAGATAATGGATATTGTACATTTGGGAAGCCAATGAGAATTACTTGTGTTGCTTATAAAGGTATGGGAAGGATATTCGATATACAAAAAGAAAGTAATTTAAGTGGTAAGATTCATGAGAAATCAATAAGCATATTAAAAGGATTATTGACAAATCTTTTAAATCCTTATGAAAATATCCCTGTAGATTTTCATTTGAGTTTTGAACAAACTTATGGAATGGTAGAGGGAGATAGTGCATCTGTTGCAGAGATTATTTGTATATTATCAGCTTTAAGTAAAAAAGGAATCAAACAAAATATTGCTGTTACAGGATCAATTAATCAATTTGGTGATGTTCAACCTATTGGCGGAGTAAATGAAAAAATTGAAGGATTTTTTAAAGTTTGCAGTATTTTAGACACCTTTGAAGGTAAGGGGGTATTGATTCCAGAAGCTAATAAAGACGAATTAATATTAAAAGCAGAGGTAGAAGAGGCAATTATTAATGGTAAGTTCCATATTTACACTATGAATAATTTAAATGATGCAATAGAAACGCTTCTTTTATCTGATAGTGAAGGTATTGATGATTTTTATGTTAATTTACAAACAGAAATTGATAAATATAAGGATAAGGAAAAGGAAGATATCAAGTAGTGTAATAATAAAGTCGGCTTATGCCGACTTTATTATTTAGTAGGAATATTAACTTGAAGATATAACTTTTAAATAGTGATATCCATAAAAAGGTAAAAAGTCATTGACTACAAAACAAATATTATGTTAAAATTATGGAAAAAGAAGGAAAAGATAGGAGGTATAAGCTCTAAATATTTATCTTTAGAGTTAATTTTTATGTTTTTGAAATTTAATAAAATTAATGATAAATTAGTAGTTACACTTGTTGGTGAATTAGATCATCATAGTGCTGAAGAAGTTAGAGTTAAGATAGATGATAGAATAGAAAGAGACAATATAAAAAAGGTTATTATGGATTTTAAAGAAGTTACCTTTATGGATAGTTCAGGAATTGGTGTTGTTATAGGAAGACTTAAGAAGGTACAAAATAGGGATGGAAAAGTATGTATAACCAATGTAAATAAAAGGGTTGATAAGGTATTTACACTTTCAGGACTTTATAAAATAATAACTGTTTATAATAATGTAGATGAAGCACTTGAGAGTATTTAATGGAGGGATTAAAAATATGGAAGAAAATAGAGTATGTATAGAATTTGAAAGTAGGTCTCAAAATGAAGGTTTTGCCAGAGTTGCTGTATCAGCTTTTGTTTCTCAATTAGATCCAACTATAGAAGAAATAGCAGATGTTAAGACTGCAGTATCAGAGGCTGTAACTAATTCTATTATTCATGGTTATGAAAATGATAAAAAGGGTATAATTAAAATAGAATCTACAATTTGTGGAAAAGAAGTAACAATTACAGTAAAAGATTATGGAAAAGGAATAGATAATATTGATCAGGCAAGGGAACCCCTTTATACTTCAAGACCAGACCTTGAAAGATCAGGAATGGGATTTACAGTAATGGAAAGTTTTATGGATACTTTAGAGGTTGAAAGCGAAAGGGGAAAAGGAACTAAAATTACAATGACAAAAAAATTTAGTTAACATGTTAGGGGAGATTTATGGAAAAGGGTGAAGTAAAAAAAGAAAGAGTAAGCTATGAGGAAAATTCACAGCTATTACCTTTGGCTAAAGCAGGTGATACAAATGCCATGAACAAGCTCATAGAAGCTAATTTGCCTTTAGTAACTTCTATAAGTAAAAAATTTATGAATAGAGGATATGAATATGAGGATATTTATCAAATTGGATGCATGGGACTTGTTAAGGCTATAAAAAACTTTGATGATAAATATAATGTTAAATTTTCAACTTATGCTGTTCCTATGATAATTGGTGAAATAAAGAGATTTATTAGAGATGATGGAATAATAAAAGTTAGTAGAAATGTAAAAAGTTTAGCTAAAAAACTTCATTTTGATAAAGAAGCTTTAACTAAAAAATTAAATAGGGATCCGACAATTGAGGAATTAGCTGAATTCTCTAAAATGAATAAGGAAGAAATACTATTTGCATTAGAATCTTCTGCAAGTATGCAATATCTTTATGAAGTAATTCATCAAGATGATGGTTCTCCGGTGCTGTTAATTGATAAGCTAAGTGAAAATGCAGTTGAAGATAAAAATATTACTGAAAAAATTGCTTTAAAAGAAGCTTTAAGAAATTTAGATACAAAATCAAGACAAATAATAGTACTTAGATATTTTAAGGATAAGACACAAATACAGGTAGCAAAAATGTTAGGTATAAGTCAGGTACAAGTTTCGAGAATTGAAAAGAAAGTACTTCAAGAAATGAGAAAACAATTAGATGAAGGATGAACAAATGAAAAAGAATAATACAAAAGTAATTAAAATATAAAATAATCTATATTAAATAAATTATTATTTAATATAGATTATTTTTTTTTGTAATTTAATTTTGCTTTGGAGGAATACTATACATATTCAATAAAATATACAAGGAGATATTCTTATGAGTAAAAGAGCACAAAAAGAAGAAAAAATATTACAAGAATTTCAAACAATTTCTAAGGAGATGGCTCCTAAACCAAAGTATTTTAAAAATATTATTTTGGCATTTATTGTTGGTGGTATTATTTGTACCATAGGACAATTTATTTTAAATATGCTATTGAAATTTGGAGTAGAAGAAGAGGCTGCAAAGCAATGGCTACCAATAATAATGATATTTATAGGAGCATTGTTAACTGGATTTGGAGTATATGATAAAATTGCATCTTTTGCAGGAGCCGGAACAGTAGTGCCAATTACAGGGTTCTCAAATGCAGTAGTTTCTCCAGCAATAGAATTTAAGAAAGAAGGATTTGTTTTTGGAGTTGCAGCAAAGATGTTTACAATTGCAGGTCCAGTTCTTGTCTATGGTATAGGAACATCAGTAATTATTGGACTTGTTTATTATGTTCTTGGTTTATTAGGAATTGTTCAATAAGGAGGTATGTAAAATTATGGCTGTTAAAGATAAAAAGGTTGGAAAGCAAACAATAAAATTAGAAAATCCACCTAAAATTATTTCAACTTATTCCATAGTAGGTCCGAAAGAAGGTGATGGACCTTTAAAAGATTATTTTCATGAAATAATTAGTGATGATACATTAGGTAAAGATAGTTTTGAAAAAGCTGAATCTGAAATGATGTATACAGCAATAAAGGGTGCTATAAGCGCAGCTAATTTAACAGAAGAAAAAATAGATTATTTATTTGCAGGTGATTTGTTAAATCAAATAACATCATCAAGTTTTGCAGCTAGAGAACTTAATATTCCATTTATAGGATTATATGGAGCATGTTCTACAATGTCAGAATCATTAAGTATGGCATCTTTATTTTTAGACGGGGGATTTGGAAGTTATATTGTTGCTTCAACATCTTCACACTTTAGTGCAGCTGAAAGACAATTTAGATTTCCATTAGAATATGGTTGTCAAAGATGCCCAACATGCCAATGGACAGTTACTGGTTCTGGAGCTATGGTATTAGGAAGAAGTGGGAATTATCCTAGAGTTACTTATGTTACAACAGGACTAGTAAAAGATTATGGAATAAAGGATGCTAATAATATGGGTGCAGCTATGGCACCGGCAGCTGTAGATACTATATATAATCACTTTAAGGATACAGGTAGAACACCTAAAGACTATGATATTATTGCAACAGGAGATTTAGGAAAGGTAGGAAAAGAAATTACTACTAAGCTACTTGCAGAATATGGTTATGATGTTAAGGATAATTATATTGATTGTGGAGATATGATTTTTGATGATGAAAGACAAAAGACTGATTCAGGCGGAAGTGGATGTGGCTGTTCTGCAGTTGTTACCTGTGGATATTTATATAAAAAATTAATGAGAAGAGAAATTAAAAGTGTATTATTAGTTTCAACTGGCGCATTAATGAGTACTACATCATCTCTTCAAGGTGAGTCTATTCCGGGAATAGCGCATGCAGTTGCTATTGAATTTTAATAAGAAATTGGAGGGAATTTACAATGGACTATGTTAGTGCATTTATTGTTGGTGGATTGATATGTGTTGTTGCTCAAATATTAATGGATACAACAAAACTAACTCCTGCAAGAATATTAGTTATTTTTGTAACATTAGGAGCTATTCTTGGGGGATTTGGTATTTATGATAAGTTAATTGAAATTGGAGGTGCTGGAGCTACAATTCCATTACCGAGCTTTGGTAATTCACTAGCTGATGCCGCAATAAAGGGAGTCAAAGAAGATGGATTGCTTGGGGCATTTACAGGTGGAATTAAGGGTGCAGCTGGAGGTATTACTGCATCAATCTTTTTTGGATACTTAATGGCTCTTATATTTAATCCTAAAACAAAAAAATAAGTTAAATTATACATATTATATAATAATTTAAGCAGTAAAATTGTTGATAATTATTATCAAGAATAATATTAAATTATAAGGTAAAAATAATAGGGTAATGAAGATGAGGAGGTGAATGTTATGGCTAAGAATCCAAGTATTAAATGTAGTGTACAACAATGTAAACATCATGATTGTTCAGAAAATTATTGTACATTAAATTCAATAACTGTTGGTACTCACGAAGCAAATCCAACAGTAGTTGAATGTACAGATTGCCAATCTTTTGTACTAAAATAAGAGAAATAAAGATGATATTAATTTTAATATCATCTTTTTTTATGAAGTATTTTAGAGATATATATTGACAAAGAACTGGTAATAATATAATATAATAATTAATTGAGAATGAATATCAATATTATTTAGGGGGAGAGGAAATGAAGATAGTTTATTATTCAGGTACAGGAAACACAGAAAAAATGGCAAATTTAATTGCTAAAGGGATAGTGAGCGGAGGAAAAGATGCAGAAGTAGTTAATGTTTCTGCAGCTGGATTAGATATTTTTGATAATGAAGATGTTGTTATATTAGGATGCCCTGCTATGGGAGATGAAGTTTTAGAAGAAGGTGAATTTGAACCTTTTATTGAAGGAATATCTTCTAAGATTTCTGGTAAAAAGGTTGCTTTATTTGGATCGTATGGATGGGGTGATGGCCAATGGATGAGAGATTGGCAAGAGAGAATGGAGTCTTTAGGTTGTACATTAATTGATGATGGTTTAATTATTAATTATGAACCAGAAGATGAATCTCCTGAGTGCATAAATTTTGGTCTTAAAATAGCAAAGGTATAGTATAAGATTTGAAACAAGTAGAATTTTATAAAAGTCTTTCTAAAATGGAGGATAGAGAGTGCATTGAAAAATTTTTAATTTACAATGCCTCTCTGGTAATTTCAGGAGTAAAACCATCAGCAACTATTACTATAAAAAAAGATAATGACAACCTATATGATAAATGGATAAAGTATGGAATAAGCTTTTTAAAGAAGATTGATATTCAATATATAAATTTAAGAGAATGTGATAATGCATTAATTATATTAATATATAATGAAAAAAAATTAGAAAATTACGTATTAAAAAAAGAGAATAAAGAATTTTTATTACAGCTAGGATATTGTAATGAAGGTGATATTAATGATCATTTATTAAAATTAAAAGAAAGATACAAACAGTTTAATTGTCCACATGAATTAGGTGTATTTTTAGGATTTCCTTTGAATGATGTTAAGGACTTTATGAATTGTAAAGAAAAGAAATGTTTAACTTGCGGTTACTGGCTTGTATATAATGATTTACATGAAGCAAAGAAAACTTTTCATAAATATGACAAAGTGAAGGAACATACAGTAAGTTATATATTAAATGGGGATTCATCCTATAAGGTTGCTTACAGCATAAAGAATTTATTTAACGAGTTGGAAAGTATTAATATATAAAAGAAAAAGGAGAAAAATATGAGTGTAGTTATTGTTGGTGGTCATGATAAAATGAGCAAAGAATATATTAAGGTATGTAAGAAATATAATTGTAAAGCGAAAGTTTTTACTCAAATGGAAACTGGATTAAAAGATAAAATAGGAATGCCAGATGCTGTAATATTATTAACTGATGTTGTATCACATAAACTTGTGTTAACAGCAAAGAGAGAGGCTGATAAGAAAAATATTATGGTTATAAGAAATCATAAAAGTACAATTAATGCAGTAGAATCACTAATAAAGCAAATAGTATTAAATTAAAAGAGATAAATATGATAATTGTGTATATGAGATTCCTCTAGTTATAATTAATAGTTATATATAGAGGGATTTTTATTTTTTGTAAAAAAAGTATTGAAAATAATTATCAATTGGGTTATAGTGTTTTAAGTGATAATAGAAATCATTTGAAATAATATTTCAAATGATTTGAGTATTCAAAGGAGGAAATGATATTATGATGATTAATAAAAGGTTGATAAACCTTTGTAAAGAGTCAAAAAAGTATATAGCTTTAACTATATTAGTAAATTGGATTTCAGTTTTATGTAATATTATTACCATAATATTAATAGGGCAATTTATTAATAAGATTTATATTGGACAAAGATTAAACGTTGATGGTAATAATATTTTAGGGGCAATGATGGAATTTAATGTTTGGGGACCAATTTCATTATTAGCTGCAATTGTAATAATAGCAATTTTATTAAGTCTAAGATATTCTTGTAATATTTTATATGCTAAATTTTCAAATGCTGCATCAGCAAATGCTAGAGTAACGTTAAGAGAACTTATTTATAAAAAATTATTAAAACTAGGAACAGGTTATACTTCAGTTGAAAGTACATCGGCAGTAGTTCAAGTATCTGTTGAAGGAATTGAGCAACTTGAAATATATTTTGGAAAATACTTATCTCAATTTTTCTACGCTCTTTTAGTTCCTGTAACATTATTTGTATTTATGAGTTTTATATCATTTAAAGCAGCACTAGTATTTATACTTTGTGTACCACTTATTCCTGTATCGATTATTGCAATAATGAAAATTGCTAAGAGAATATTAAAAGATTATTGGAAGTCTTATTCAGATTTAGGTGGAACATTCTTAGAAAATCTTCAAGGGTTAACTACGTTAAAAGTATTTAATATTGATGAAGAACGTCATGAAAAAATGAATGTAGAAGCAGAAAAATTTAGAAAAATAACAATGAAAGTTTTAAGTATGCAACTTAATTCTATTACAATAATGGATTTAGTAGCATTTGGTGGAGCTGCTGCAGGAACTATAGTTGCATTAATTCAATTTAAAAATGGACAAATTCCAGTAGGTAGCTTACTTATAATAATTTTACTTTCATCTGAATTCTTTATACCACTTAGATTATTGGGTTCATACTTCCATATAGCTATGAATGGTATGGCAGCAAGTGATAGAATGTTTGGTATTTTAGATGCAGAAGAAAGACAAAAAGATGTTGAAACAAATGAAAATATTAAATTAGATGAAGTTAGAGTTAGTCTAAAAAATGTTGATTTTAGTTATGATGGTGAAAGAGAAGTATTAAAAAATATTAATATGGATATTACACCAGGTGGATTAGTTGCAATAGTAGGTGAAAGTGGTTCTGGTAAGAGTACAATTGCTTCACTTATTTTAAATAATCATAAAGTAACTAAGGGAGAAATTGATATTAATGATACAAATATAGAAAAAATATCATTAGATAATATTTATGGAAATATAGCATTAGTTTCTACTAACAGTTACATTTTTAATGGAACTATTTTAGACAATTTATTAATGGCTAAAAAGGATGCCTCTGAAGAGGAAATTAATAATGCATTAAAGACTGCAAGATTATATGATTTTGTAAAAGGATTAAAAGATGGATTATTAACTGATGTAGGTCAAGCTGGTAGTGCATTATCTGGCGGACAAAAGCAAAGATTAGCACTAGCAAGGGTTATTTTAGCTGATAGACCAATGATTATATTTGATGAAGCAACTTCTAATATAGATGTTGAAAGTGAAGAAAGTATTTGGGAAGCAATTTATGAGCTTTCTAAGGATAAAACTATATTAGTAATTTCGCATAGGTTAGCTAACGTAACAGAAGCTAAAAATATTTATGTTATGAATAAAGGGATTTTAGTTGAAAATGGAACTCATGATGAGTTAATGAAAAATGAATCATGCTACTATGAGATGGTTAATAAACAAAATGAATTAGAAATGATAAGGGAGGTTTGCTAATATGAAAAGAAGATCAGGCTTCCAAATAATGAAGAGATTAATTGTTGAATTAAAACCATTAGCTCCAATTATGGCAATAACTATAAGTATGGGGGTTGTTGGTTTCTTAGCTGCAATAGCAATAGCAAGCTTTGGTGCAATAGCTATAGGGGCTTTTATAGGTGATATTACATTTATAAGCTTTACAGGAGCCATGGTAGTTATGGCTGTAAGTGCAGTTTTAAGAGGATTTTTAAGGTATGGTGAACAGTTATCAGGACATTATATTGCATTTAAAATACTTTATATATTAAGAGATAAAATATTTGCTAAGCTTAGAAAATTAGCACCTGCAAAGTTAGAAGGTCAGGAAAAAGGAAATCTTATATCATTAATTACTTCTGATATAGAGCTTTTAGAAGTTTTCTATGCTCATACTATAGCTCCAATATCAATTGCAATAATAACAAACAGTATCATTTCAATAATACTATATGTTATAAATCCATGGTTTGGAATATTATCAGTTATATTCTTCTTAACTGTTGGATTTGTAATACCATATGCTTCTTCAAGCTTAGGTAAAGAAGCTGGAGTTAGATATAGAAATATGTTTGGTGAATGTAATAATTATATACTTGATTCTTTAAGAGGATTAAAGGAAGTTTTACTATTTAAATCTGGTGATGAAAGATTAAATGAAATTAATTCAAAATCACATAGAATAAATGAAAGCCTTGATAAAATTAAAGAACATGAAGGTATAATAAGAGCCATTACAGATTTAACTATAATGATTGCAATATTAACTTTTGTTGGTGTTGGATTTGCACAATATTCAGTTGGAAATATATCATTTACATGGATGCTTGTTGGAATAGTAATAATAGCATCATCATTTGGTCCGGTAGTTGCATTAAGTAACCTTTCAAATACATTACTTCAAACTTTTGCTTGTGCAGAAAGATTATTTGATTTAATTGATGAGGAACCACATGTAGAAGAAGTAGCAGATGGACATGAAATAAAAGGTGAATCAATAGCGTATGATAATGTAACATTCTCTTATCCTAATAGAAAAGAAAAGATTTTTGATACTGCATCAGTTGATATTAAAAAAGGTGATAAAATTGCACTTATTGGTGAAAGTGGAATAGGTAAGAGTACATTTGTTAAACTTATGATGAGATTCTGGGATGTTAATGACGGAAAAATTAATCTTGATAATAAGAACATTAAAGAGGTTAATACAACATCACTTAGAAATAGTCAAACTTTAGTAAGTCAAGAAACATATTTATTTAATGAATCTATATTAGACAATATAAAGATAGGAAATCCAAAAGCTTCAAAGGAAGAAGTTATAAAGGCAGCTAAAATGGCTTCTATACATGACTTTATTGAAACTTTACCTAAGGGATATGATACAAAAGTTGGGGAACTTGGAGGAAATCTTTCTTCAGGGGAAAAACAAAGAATTGGATTAGCAAGAGCATTTTTAAGTAATGGAGATGTTTTAATACTAGATGAACCTACAAGTAATTTAGATACATTAAATGAAGGTGAAATATTAAAGTCAATAAAAGAAAACTGTGAAGATAAGACAATAGTACTTATTTCACATAGAAAATCAACAACTGCTGTTTGTAATAAGACTTATAAGCTTGAAAATAGCAAGTTAGTAGTAAGCTAATTTAAATGGAAGGCTGTATTGCTATGTAATATGAACATACTTAAGAAATTGGGCAAAGGTTCATTTTAACAAATACAGCCTTTTATTAGAAAGCTATATGATAATGATTATCATTAATAGATTAGGAGAAAATTTATATGGGAAAAATTGATAGGGAAAAAAAGACAATAAAGCTAATGATAGATATATATTGTCAAAAGAAGCATGGGAATAAAAAAGGTGAGCTTTGTGAGGAATGTGCAGAGTTATTAGAGTATGCCCATAAAAGATTAAGTTTTTGTAAGTTTGGAGAAAACAAATCAACTTGCTCAAGATGTCCTATTCATTGCTATAAAAAGGACATGAAGGAAAAAGTTAAAGAAGTAATGAAGTTTTCGGGACCAAGACTTATTATTTATAATCCTCTAGAACTTATTAGACATGCATTAAATAAGTAATGGGTATTATCAAAGTATAAAGATTAGGAAATATAAAATTAATAATTTAAAGGGGAGTAAACATGAATAAGGCAAAGAAGTATTTTTATATAACTTTAGGATTTTTAGCACTTGGAATAGGTCTTATAGGTGTAATATTGCCTATATTACCAACAACACCATTTTTATTAGTAACATCATTTTGTTTTGCAAGGGGATCTGAGAGATTTCATACTTGGTTTACAAATTCTAATATTTATAAGAAGCATCTAGAGAGTTTCGTTAAAGAAAGGGCTATGACACTAAAGCAAAAGGTTGTATTATTAAGCTTTGTCAATTTTATGTTAGCTTTTCCTTTAATTTTAGTGGATGTATTACCTATGAGAATAACTATTATTGTATTAATAATAATTAAATTATATTATTTTACATTTAAGGTTAGGACAATTTCTCCAGAAGAAAAGAAAGATATGGAAGCTTCAAAAGGGGAAATGGCTTAGTAGAATATAAACTTATAAAAGAGAAAGTAGGAAGTTGTAACAATGGAAAGAATATCATCTATGTTTTTTTGCTTATCATTATTAATTTATTATATATTAAAATTATTTAAGGTAAAAAAGAGTATATGCGTAAAAACACATATAGTTTTAGGAAGTATATCAGTTTTGGCTATGATAGCTGAATTTATTTTAAGAATTGGACAAGAAGGATTTATAAAGTATATTGGTTTTGCAGTTATTATGATTGTAATTGGAATAACTGGAGTTATGATGAAAAATAACTATAAATTATATAAGAAAATCCATATTATATTTACTATAGGGTTCTTTGTATATTTACCTATAGCTATTAAATTTCTGTAATTAATAAAAAATAATATTATAAATTATTATAGGCTTTACAAGTAAGTAAAGTCTTTTTTTTGTGTTTGTGATTTATATAATGGAAATTTGGTAATGCTTATTTAATGAGGTGTTGCTCAAATGAATATCAATAAATATAAGGATTTAAGCAATCCGTTAGTATATATTTTTATTACATTTATATTATCGTCTATTTCATATGAAGCATATAGCAAGAATAAGTTGATGGGAGTTTTTTATGTATGTAGTTTTTTTGCCTTTATATTATATTTTAAGGGTATAAAGATAACCATATTAATCTTTCTATTTTTTGTTGTAGCTTTAAATAATAACATATGGTTTTATTCTTATATTCCTAAGGATATAGAGGCTATTAGGATAACTAATATTAGTAATTATTATTATGCTAAAGGAGAAATTAACGGGCGTATAGTAAATTTATATAATATTAATCAAGAAATTAATGTTGGTGATAAATTAATTGCAAGAGGGGAGTTTAGCAAGGATATAAATATTGTAAAAGGAATAGTAGGAGATTATAAAATAGAAGAATATTACATAGAGAAAGATGATATTATTTCTAAGTTTTATAAAAGAAGAGAAGAATTATTTAATAAAATAAGTGAAAAGCTAGGTAGAAGAAAAGCAGCGTTGATTACTTCAGTATCAGTTGGATATAAAAGTGAATTAGATGAGGATCATAAGAGTTTAATGAAAAATTTAGGTATATCTCATGCTATTTCAATATCAGGATTACATTTAGCATTAGTATATAGTATTTTAAAAAGAATATTTGGAGTTAAATTAAGTTTGGTTATAGCATTTGCTTATGTGCTATTTACAGGGGCACCAGCTTCGGCTGTAAGAGCTTATATAATGATATTGATATTAAACCTTGGAATGGTTGTTAAACGTAATTATAGCCCTCTAGCAGCCTTGTCGCTTGCAGGTATAATAATTATACTTATAAAGCCATATGATATTTATAATTTAGGATTTATATTATCTTTTTTAGCAACACTAGGAATAATATTATTTAGTAAAAAATTAAATAAAAAGCTTTATAGGCTACCTAATTTATTCAGAAGTACAATTGCAATTTCAATTAGTGCTCAAATACTAACCTTTCCTATAATTTTATTGTATTTTAATGAAATATCCTTAAATTTTATAATTGGTAATATCATAGTTGTTCCATTTATTAATATATTAGTTGTCTTTGGAAATTGTCTTGTATTCTTTGAGTATATTCCTATTTTATTTAATTTTAGTTTGTATATTTGTCATTATATAATTAAATACATAGATGTTATTATGTATAAACTTGATAGTTTTTCTTTTGGCTTAGTTTATTTACATTATACTATTGCTTATTTTTATGTAGGGATACTAGTAACATATTATTTTTATAGAAAAGGATTTAAAGTGTTTTTATATTATCCTTTAATTATAGGAATATATACATTTTTATTAATATATAGTCCTTTTCTTAAAATAAAATATTATAATGATGGAGCACTTTTAATAAGTTATAGAGGGGAGCGGGTTTTGATTCAAACCAAGGAAAAGGTTGATGAAGAAAAATTAAAAGCTGTATGTCTTACAAATAGTATATTAAATGATTTAAATAAGATTAAAATAGATAATAAAATAACTTTAACTAAAAAAGGTGAAAATTACATTTTAACTACAGATAAAAATGAATATTTGCTATTTGTGAATTATGAAAAAAATAATAATGATTATGATATAATAGATTTTAGAAAAGGTGATATAAATGAAATAACGTTATTTAATGATGAGGTTATTAACAATTAGTGAGGAGTGGCATTAAACATTGATTAATATAGATGTTCTAGAAGGAGAACTTAAAAAAAATAATATTGAAAATGGATATATATTTTGTGGGTTAGATGAGGAATTAATTAAATCAAGTATTGATCCAATAATTAAGAAGGTTGTTGATAAAGATTTTTTAGATTTAAATTTTATAAAATTAGATGGTTTAACAACTACTTTTGATGAAATAGAAAATGCTTGTGAGACATTGCCTTTCTTTGGAGAAAAAAAGGTTGTATTAGTATATAGAGCTAATTTTCTAAAGGATAAACCGGATAAAGATGGAGCAAAAACATATACAGAACTTTTAAAATACATAAAGGACTTACCAAAGCATACAGTACTAATTATGTATTATTTATTTAATGATAAGAGAGATACTCCTAAAAAAAATAAAAAGCTATCTACTTTAGATAAATATGTTAAAGTTGTTCATTGTGATAAACTAAAAAAAGATAAATATTATAAAAAAGTTGAAGATTTATTTAAAGAAAAGGGAAGAAGCATAGGTAAAATTCAATTAAGATATTTTGCTGATAAGGTTCAAAATAATTTTGATATTATTAAAAGGGAAGTAGATAAATTAGATTGTTATGCAATTGGGAGAGAAATAACTAAGGAAGATATAGATAAATTAATACAAAATAAAAGTGAAGATGATATTTTTGATTTAGTTGAATATATTTCTATAAGAAGAGTTGAAAAGGCAATAGATTTATTAGATGAACTACTATTTAAAGCAGATCAGCATATGCTAATTATTTCATCTATAGGGAATCATTTTAAAAGATTATATGAAATAAAAGTATATTTAGGAAGAGGTAAAAGGTTAGATTTCTTTATGTCTAAATATAGATTACCTCAATTTGTATGTGAAAAATTAATGAATCAAGCATCTAAGTTTAGTATAAAACAGTTAAGTGAACTCATTAAAGTATGTGTTAATACTGAAACAAAATTAAAATCATCAACAACAGATAAGCAAATGGAAATGGAACTTATGTTATTTAAAACATTTATGGTCAAATAAAATTTTAAATTTTCATAATAAAAAAAGTGTAAAATAATAGCCGGTGATAACTCACCGGCTTCTTATTTTATTACGCCATAGCGTTTAACTTTGCAGCTAATCTTGATTTCTTTCTAGCAGCCATGTTCTTATGAACAGTACCTTTTTGAGCAGCCATGTCTAAAGACTTAGCAGCTTTAACGAATAAAGCTTTAGCTTCTTCAACGTTATTAGCAGCAACAGCAGCTTCAAACTTCTTTATAGCAGTTTTTAATGCTGATTTAATCATTCTGTTTTGTAAAGTTTTCTTTTCAGTAACTTTAATTCTTTTCTTTGCTGATTTAATGTTTGCCATTCAATTCACCCCCTTGATATTTTATAGGGCCTCTGCAGTTTTTTGGGGAAATCTGCGTACGAGTTCATTTTCAACAAATCATATTATAACACCTAAAGTTTTTAAGTTCAAGTATGAAATTAAAACTTATTTGGGAAAATAAATTTGATGACTAAGAAATTTTAGGAGGAACGTTATGATAAATGTAAGAACAGACCTTGCAATTGAAGCAAAACAGGCATATACAGAAGAAAATAAAAGAGAGCTTGATGGAGTAAAAGTAGATGAAGAAATGGAAGGGGAGGTTAAAATTACTACAGTAACCATAGAAAGTGATGAAGCAGGAAAGGAACTTGGTAAGCCAAAAGGACATTATATTACAATAGATTTCCCAGAATTCACACCATATGATGGCGAATCAATGGATGAATTATCATTAATTGTAGGAAGGGTAATGAAAAAGCTTGTAGATATTTCTGAAGATAAGTTAGCATTAGTGGTTGGACTAGGAAACTGGAATGTTACTCCGGATGCATTAGGACCAAAAGTTGCAGAAAAAATAATGGTAACACGACATTTAAAACAAGTAATGCCAGATGCTATTGATGATTCAGTAAGACCAGTATGCGCTATTGCTCCAGGTGTGCTTGGAATAACAGGAATTGAAACCGGAGAAATAATTAAATCATTAGTAGAAAGAATAAAGCCAGATTTAGTTATATGTGTAGATGCATTAGGTTCAAGAAAACTTGAAAGAGTGAATAGAACAATACAAATAGGAGATACAGGAATATCACCAGGAGCTGGTGTAGGAAATCATAGAATGCAAATTAATGAGCAAAGTTTAGGAGTGAAAGTTTTAGCTGTAGGTGTGCCTACAGTAGTTGATGCTGCAACAATAGCAAATGATACTATGGATTTATTATTAGATGACTTAATAAATAAATCACAAAAAGGAAAAGAGTTTTATAATATGCTAAAAAGTGTAGATAGAAATGAGAAAAATATGCTTATAAGAGAAATATTAAATCCATCATTTGGGGATTTAATGGTTACTCCAAAGGAGGTTGATACAGTAATAGAGTCATTAGCTAAAATAATAGCTAATGGAATAAATATCGCAATTCAACCCAATATGGATATGGAAGAGATAAATAAATTCATGAACTAATGAAAAAAAGTGAAAAACACTTTTTTAGTTAGAAGTTATAAGTTAGTAGTTTGCACCTAAACTACTAACTTATAACTATTAACTCTTAACTAATAAAACCAATTTGTTTATAAAATTATTAATAATTATGTAAATCCCACCATATATATAGGGTGAGGAGGGATTTACAATGCAGTGGGTTAATGGTAATAAAAAGGCTAAAAAGAAAAAGCATATTAGTATAGGATATATAATATTGTTAGTTCTTATGATTATATTTGCAATAAGAGCAGTAAAGGTTGTAAATAGTTATAGTGAGCGTGGTGGACTAGCATATGTGCAGTTACTTAATTATTCAATGCCAGTTGTTGAAACACAAATATATGATAGTACAGCATATAGGGAAAGTAAAGTAAGTTTAAAAAGAGTTATAGTAGAAGCGTTAGGTCTTAATAATATATCTACATATGGAATAGTTGGAAGTGAAGTTTCATTTTTTAAAGAAATATCTAACCATACTGGTGATTCGGGGGCCAAGGCTAAATCTACTTTTAGTTTCTTTGAACCATATGTGATGAAAGAAGAAAGTATAGCTAGAGTTACTGAAGAGGAGAAAGCTGAATTAGAAAAAACAAGTGAGGCATATAATCCTTCTCTAAAAAAGACATTAGATGCATCAAATGTAGAAATATTAATTTATCATACCCATACGCATGAGGGATATGCTGAAGCAGGATCAGATACAGAACAAGAAGATTTTAGTGTTGTAGGAGTAGGTGATGTATTAGCACAAGAGTTGCAGGAGGGATATGGTATTTCAGTTATTCATGATAAGACTATACATGATACTAGTCCATATGATCAGTCATATTATAGATCAGAACCTACAGTTCAAAGTTATATAAATCAATTTCCTAATTTAAAGTTAATTATAGATTTGCATAGAAATAGTGGACCTAGTAAAGAAGCAACAACAACAGTAATAAATGATCAAAGTTTAGCAAGATTATTATTTGTTACATCAAAAAATTCACCTAATTATTCACAAATGATGGAAGCAGTAAATGGAATGATTTCTATTTCTGAAGAACTTTTCCCAGGATTAATGGGAGAGGGAAAAGATGGTACGGGATTATATGAATATAATCATGGCTCTAACACATTTAATCAAAAATTGAGTCCGGCATGTATATTAACAGAATTTGGAACTGATCTTAATACTGCACAAGAAGCTAAATTGAGTGCAAAATATCTAGCTAGAGTTATTGCAGAGTATTTAAATAAATAGTAAATAGTTGAATAAAAAAAATAAAATTGAGCATCCTTATAGCTAAGTACTAGGGGGTGCTTTTTATGTTTAAATTGATAAAAAAATATTTTGTACCATTAGTAGCGGTTATTTTATTGATAATAGGATTTGTTAAAATAAATATTGTAAATACTGAATCATTATCACCATTAGGAACTACTGATGATAACTTTAAAGTTGTTAGTACGGAATTTGGTGAAGACTTTCAAGAGTTTATAATGGATAAGAGTCCTGTGAAAATTTATGTTGGTGAAAAAAATGATGGTCTTGCTACAGTTAAGGTGTATGATAAGTCAATTAATTTAACTAATAATAATTTTCTTATTAATTCAATAAAGACTTTAGGAAGTTATATTAGTAATACTTGTTCAAGTTTAAAGGATAAAATAATTAAAATTACAAAAACTAAAAATGAAAATATAAAAAATGAAGATAATAATAAGAGCGAATTTGATAAAAGTGTAGATGAATTTATAAAAAATAATAGTAATTAGTGTGTAGTAATGAAGGATAATATCATTTCAATGCTATTATCCTTGACACTTACTCTATACTCTATGTTATAATTTAGCTTGATTTAACAATATGGGGGTGAAGAAGCTGCTAATTTTATAGCAGTTAAGATATATGCAAAGTAATAGACAATCAAAGATTAGAAACTTTTCAATAGTAGCACATATAGACCACGGTAAGTCAACCCTAGCGGATAGATTATTAGAAATTACAGGGACTCTTACTCAAAGAGAAATGGAAGAACAAGTTCTTGATAATATGGAAATCGAAAAGGAAAGGGGTATTACAATTAAGTCTCAAGCAGCAAGACTTATTTATAGACGTGCTGATGGCGAAGAATATATATTAAACTTAATTGATACACCAGGACACGTAGACTTTACATATGAGGTTTCAAGAAGTTTAGCTGCTTGTGAAGGTGCAGTGTTAGTAGTAGATGCAACACAAGGAATTCAAGCACAAACATTAGCAAACTGCTATTTAGCATTAGATAATGATTTAGAAATTGCACCAGTAATAAATAAGGTTGACTTAGCATCAGCTAGACCTGATGAAGTTAAGCAAGAAATTGAAGATGTTATAGGGATAGAAGCAGAAGATGCACCTATGATATCAGCAAAAACTGGATTAAATGTTGAGCAAGTTTTAGAAACAATAGTAGAAAAGGTACCAGCACCTTCAGGAGATGAAGAAGCTCCATTAAAAGCATTAATATTTGACTCTTATTATGATAGCTATAAAGGTGTAGTTTGTTATGTAAGAATTAAAGATGGTGTTGTAAAACCAGGAACAAAAATAAAGCTTATGGCAACTAATAAGATTTATGATGTAACTGAAGTAGGAGTATTTACTCCAAAGTTCTTACCAATTAGTGAACTTAGAGCTGGAGATGTTGGATATATAACAGCATCTATTAAAAATGTTGCTGATGCTAGAGTTGGTGATACTATAACTGAGGCAGATAGACCTACAGCAGAGCCATTGCCAGGATATAAAAAGGCTATACCTATGGTTTATTCAGGTATTTATCCAGTTGATGGTGCTAAATATGATGAGTTAAAAGAAGCATTAGAAAAATTACAAATTAATGATGCAGCTTTAGATTTTGAACCAGAAACATCTATAGCTTTAGGATTTGGTTTTAGATGTGGATTCTTAGGATTACTTCATATGGAAATAATTCAAGAAAGAATTGAAAGAGAGTTTAATTTAGATATTATAACAACAGCTCCTTCCGTTGTTTATAAGGTAACTAAAACAGATGGAGAAGTTTTAGACTTAACTAATCCAACAAACTTACCAGAACCAACAGAAATTGATTATATGGAAGAGCCAGTTGTTAAAGCATCTATTATTTCACCAACTGATTACGTTGGAGCAATAATGGATTTATGTCAAGAGAGAAGAGGAACGTTCATAGATATGGAATATCTAGAAACTACAAGAGTTTGTATTAACTATGATATGCCATTAAATGAAATAGTATATGATTTCTTTGATACATTAAAATCAAGAACAAGAGGTTATGCTTCATTTGACTACGAATTCAAAGGATATACAAAAACAGAGCTTGTTAAGCTTGATATATTATTAAATGGAGATATAGTTGATGCTTTATCAATGATAGTTCCAAAAGAAAGAGCTTATCATAAAGGAAGAGGAATTGCAGAAAAACTTAAGGAAATTATTCCAAGACAAATGTTTGAGGTTCCAATTCAAGCAGCAGTAGGATCTAAAGTAATAGCTAGAGAAACAGTTAAAGCTATGAGAAAAGACGTACTTGCTAAATGTTATGGTGGAGATATTTCAAGAAAAAAGAAGCTTCTTGAAAAGCAAAAAGAAGGTAAGAAGAGAATGAGACAAGTGGGATCTGTAGAAGTACCACAAGAAGCATTCATGGCTGTTCTTAAAGTAGATTAATAAAGGAAAAGACATTGCAGTTGCAATGTCTTTTTTGTTAAATAATAAGTATGAGTTAATAATCAGGAAGTAAGAATTTTTGAAAAAATAAGATTAGTATAAAATAATAAATATATTTTAGAAACTTTATAATGAGTTTTAAATATAACTTGCTACTTGTCACTTGAAATTAAATAACTTGGAGGATGAAATAATGAAAGAAATTAGTTTATATGTACATATACCATTTTGTAAGCAAAGGTGTTTTTATTGTGATTTCCCTACATTTGCAGGAAAAGAACAATATAGAGAGGAGTATGTAAATGCATTAATTAAGGAAATAGATGAAAAATGCTCGGATTATGTAATTAAAACTATTTTTATTGGCGGAGGAACACCATCTCATTTAGAAACTGAAGAATTAAAGAAATTATTAAAAGCTATAAATAAATTAAAATTTAAGGATAATATTGAGTATTCAATGGAATGCAATCCAGGAACATTATCAAAAGAAAAATTGTTGGTAATGAAAGAAAACGGAGTAAATAGAATAAGTTTTGGATTACAATCATGTAATGATAAATTACTTAAACAAATTGGTCGTATTCATACATTTAGTGAATTTTTAGAAAACTATAATCTTGCTAGAGAAATTGGATTTAATAATATTAATGTGGATTTAATGTATGGATTGCCAAATTTAACGATAGAATTATGGAAAGATACATTAAATCAAATATGTAAGTTAAAGCCAGAACATATTTCAGCGTATAGTTTAATAATAGAAGAGGGAACAGCTTTTTATAAAATGTATGAAAATAATAAGTTGAATCTTCCAGCAGAAGATGAAGAAAGAATTATGGATAAATTAACTAAGAATATATTAAAAGAAAATGGATACCATCAATATGAAATTTCTAATTATGCATTAAATGGAATGGAATGTGAACATAATAAGGTTTATTGGTCTTTAGAAGATTATATTGGAGTTGGATGTGCAAGTAGTTCATATATAAATGGAATAAGAAAAGTAAATGAAAGTAGTATTAGTAAGTATATAAAAAAAATAAAGCAAAATGAGAATGTTGTTGTAGAAGAACATATTAATTCTATAGAAGATGAAATTGAGGAATTTATTTTCATGGGATTAAGAATGTTAAAAGGTATAGATTTAGTAAAGTTTAAGAAAAAATTTGGTGCAAATATTGGGAGTATATATAGCAAAGCCATTGAGAAGAATATAAAAGATGGTTTATTAATTTTAAATAATAATAATATGTTTTTAACTACAAAAGGAATAGAAGTATCTAATTATGTAATGTCTGACTTTATATTAGATAAGTAAAAAATAAAACACTAAGAAAAGAGGAGTATTATAGAGATGGAAAGAGATATTCAAGAAAAAACTAAATTATATAAAAAAATAGTTGAAAATTTGAAGAAATATGAAATTGACAAAAAAAACAAATAAGAATATATTGATAATGTAGTCATTAGCACTCGAGTTAAATGAGTGCTAACAATAGGGGTGATGAAATGGCTATTGATGAAAGAAAAATTAAAATACTTCAAGCCATTATTAATGACTATATAGTAACAGGAGAACCTGTTGGATCAAGAACAATAGCTAAGAAGTATGATTTAGGTGTAGGATCTGCAACCATCAGAAATGAAATGGCGGATTTAGAAGAAATGGGTTATTTAGAGCAACCTCATACATCAGCAGGAAGAATACCTTCTAGTAAGGGATATAGGTTATATGTTGATAAGTTAATGGAAACACCAAAGCTTAGTAAAGATGAAGAGCTTAGAATTAAAGAATATTTAATTAATTCAGCTATGCATGAAGTTGATACAATATTAAAAGAAGCTTGTGTTTTATTATCAGAGTTAACAAATTTAACTTGTATAGTTCAAACACCTTCTATGAAGAGAAGTTATATAAGATCACTACAATTAATAAGAATAGATGATTCTAATTTAATTGCTGTAATAGTAACTGATAGTGGTGTTATTAAAAATCATAGAATTAAAGTAAATAATGTACCAAGTAATGAAGAACTTATTAGAATAAATGAGGTATTAAATTCAAAGCTTAAGAATTTGACAATAGAAGCTATAAATTTAGAAGTCATTAATGAACTTAAGAATGAACTAGTAGGATTCGATGATTTATTTAATGCAATGCTTCCAGCTTTATATGATAGTTTAAATAATAATTCAAAGTCAGATTTGGTAGTTGAGGGAACAACCAACCTTTTCAATTATCCAGAGTATAATGATATTGAAAAGGCAAAGGAAGTACTTCAATTAATAAGTAATAAGGATTGTGTTATAGAACTATTAGAGAATAGTGGAGATATATCAATAAAAATTGGTGATGAAAATTATATTCCGGAAGCTAAGGAGTGTTCAGTAATTACAGCAGAATATTCTTTAGGAGGAAGACCTATTGGAAGTATTGGGCTGATTGGTCCACAAAGAATAAATTATTCAAAGGTAGTTACTATAATGGCTCAAGTTATAAAAGAGTTAAACAAAAGTCTTAAAGACCAAGAGTATTGATTAAAATGAGAAGAGGTGTAAAGATGGAAGAAAATAAAGATATAAAAGATGAAGATATAATCGTTGAAAATGAACCAGTTATAGAAGATACAGATAATGTAGATAAAGCTGAAGCTGCAGAAGCTGAGGAAATCGTAGAAGAATATAGTGAAAATGATGATTTATCTTTAATAAGAAAAATGAAAGATGAAAATAAAAAACTTTCTAATGAAGTAGAAGCTTTAAAAGAAAGATTACTTAGATTAACTGCTGAGTATGACAATTATAGAAAAAGAACGGCTAAGGAAAAGGAAGGAATATATACAGATGCTTGTACAGATGTATTAAAGGAAATGCTTCCTGTAGCTGATAATTTAGAAAGAGCTTTAGCAGTAGATGGAAATGTAGAAGATCTTAAAAAAGGCGTTGAGATGACAATAAAAGGATTCTTAAACTCTTTAGAAAAATTAGGTGTTGAAGAAATTGATACAACTAATGGTTTTGATCCAAATTTACATCAAGCAATTTCAGTTGTTGAAGATGCAAATTTATCAAGTAATGATGTAGCTCAAGTATATCAAAAAGGATATAAGAGAGGCGATAAAGTAATCAGATATTCAATGGTTACTGTAGCAAAATAGTAATTAAGTAAATTTACAATATAGATATGTAAAATTCAAGGAGGAAATATATTATGGGAAAAATAATAGGTATTGATTTAGGTACAACAAATTCATGTGTAGCTGTTATGGAAGGTGGAGAACCAGTAGTTATCACTAACTCAGAAGGTGCTAGAACTACTCCATCAGTAGTTTCATTCCAAGCTAATGGTGAAAGATTAGTAGGACAAATTGCTAAAAGACAAGCAATTACAAACCCAGAACACACAATAATTTCAATAAAGAGAGAAATGGGAACAGATCATAAAACTAAAATTGATGATAAAACTTACTCACCACAAGAAATATCAGCAATGATACTTCAAAAGATTAAAGCTGATGCAGAAGCATACTTAGGTGAAACTGTATCTCAAGCTGTTATCACAGTTCCAGCTTACTTTAATGATGCTGAAAGACAAGCGACTAAAGATGCTGGTAGAATAGCAGGATTAGAAGTATTAAGAATAATAAACGAACCAACAGCTGCTTCATTAGCTTACGGATTAGATAAGACTGATCACAGCGAAAAGATATTTGTTTATGACTTAGGTGGAGGTACATTCGACGTATCTATCCTTGAATTAGGTGATGGTGTATTCGAAGTATTATCTACAAATGGAGATACTCACCTAGGTGGAGATGACTTTGACCAAAAGATTATTGATTATATAGCAAATGATTTTAAATCACAATATGGAATTGACTTAAGAAATGATAAGAGTGCAGTTCAAAGATTAAAAGAAGCTGCAGAAAAGGCTAAGATTGAATTATCTTCATCAATGCAAACAAATATCAACTTACCATTCATTACTGCTGATGCTACAGGTCCAAAGCATATTGATATGAACTTAACTAGAGCAAAATTCAATGAATTAACTCATGATTTAGTTCAAAGATCAATTGAACCAATGAAGAAAGCATTATCAGATGCAGGTTTAACAATTGGTCAAATTGATAAAGTAATCTTAGTTGGTGGATCAACAAGAATACCAGCTGTTCAAGAAGCTGTTAAGAACTTTACAGGAAAAGAACCTTCAAAGGGAGTTAACCCAGATGAATGTGTAGCTATGGGTGCTGCAATTCAAGCAGGTGTATTAACTGGTGAAGTTAAAGATGTATTATTATTAGATGTTACTCCATTAACATTAGGTATTGAAACTTTAGGAGGAGTTGCAACTCCATTAATTGAAAGAAATACAACTATACCAGCTAAGAAGAGTCAAATATTCTCAACAGCTGCAGATGGTCAAACATCAGTTGAAATTCACGTTGTTCAAGGTGAAAGACAAATGGCAACTGACAACAAGACTTTAGGAAGATTTACTTTATCAGGAATAGCTCCAGCTCCAAGAGGAATTCCTCAAATCGAAGTTACATTTGATATAGATGCTAATGGTATTGTTAAAGTATCTGCTATGGATAAGGGAACTGGTAAGGAAGCAAATATTACAATTACTGCATCAACTAACCTTTCAGATGAAGAAGTAGAAAAGGCAGTAAAAGAAGCAGAAAGATTTGCTGAAGAAGATAAGAAGAGAAAAGAATCAATCGAAACTAAGAACAATGCAGACCAATTAGTTTATCAAACTGAAAAGCAATTAGAAGAACTTGGTGACAAGATTTCTGCTGATGATAAGGCTAAAATTACAGCTAAATTAGATGCATTAAAAGCTGTTAAAGATGGAGAAGATTTAGAAGCTATTAAGAAAGCTACTGAAGAATTAACTCAAGAGTTCTATGCTATATCATCTAAGATGTATGCAGATGCACAAGGTGCAGCAGGAGCTCAAGGTGCAGGATTTGATCCAAACAACATGGGTGGAGCAAATGCTAACCAAGGTCCAGCTCATGATGACAATGTTGTAGATGCTGATTTCGAAGTTAAAGATGAAAAATAATAAATAATAAATAATTAGATAGGGAAGACAATAGTCGTCTTCCCTTTTTAAAAGTTAAAGTGTTTACGAAAAAAGTTTTAAGTGATAATATAGACTAATGTAAATATAAATAAGGTGGTGACGTTATAGATGGCAAATAAAGACTATTATGCTGTGCTTGGACTTGAAAAAGGTGCAAGTGATGATGAGATAAAAAAAGCCTTTAGAAAGCTAGCTATTAAATATCATCCTGATAAGAATCAAGGGAATAAGGAAGCAGAAGAAAAATTTAAAGATATAAATGAAGCATATCAAGTGCTTTCTGATCCAGAAAAGAAAGCAAGATATGATCAATATGGTACTGCAGACTTTGATGGAAGTGGATTTGGTTCAGGTGGTTTTGGTGGATTTGACTTCTCTGATATGGGAGGTTTTGGAGATATATTTGAAAGTTTCTTTGGTGGAGGCGGTGGCTCTTCAAGAAGAAGAAATGGACCTATGAAAGGTGCTGATATAGAATATACTTTAAATCTAACATTTGAAGAAGCTATCTTTGGAGTTGAAAAAGAAATTACAATTAACAGAAATGAAAATTGTGAATCTTGTAGAGGAACAGGTGCTCAACCTGGAACTTCGCCAAAGACATGTCCAACTTGTAATGGAAGCGGTCAAGTAAGGATGCAAAGACAAAGTCCTCTTGGAAGCTTTGTAACAACTTCTACATGTGATAGATGTGGTGGTAAAGGAACAATTGTTGAAACACCATGTTCAAGCTGTAGCGGAAGAGGAAAAGTTAGAAAGACTAGAAAAATAAAGATTAATGTTCCTGCAGGTGTAGATACTGGTAATGTTATGCCACTTAGAGGACAAGGGGAACATGGTTCTAATGATGGGCCTCCAGGAGATTTATATATTAGAATAAATGTGGCTAAATCGAAACAATTTGATAGAAGAGGAAATGACATATATATTGAAACTCATATATCAATGGGTAGAGCTACATTAGGTGTAGAAATTACTGTTCCTACGGTTGATGGAGAAGTTAAATATACTATTCCAGCAGGTACTCAATCAGGAACAATGTTTAGATTAAAAGGAAAAGGAGTTCCTAAGGTTCATTCATCAGTAAGAGGAGATCAATATGTTAAAGTAGTTGTTGATATTCCTAAGAACTTAAATTCAAAGCAAAAAGAAGCTTTAGAAGCATTCATGGAAGCTTGTGGAGAAAGTATAGATGGAGAAATAGTGCATAAAAAAGGCCTAAAGGATCTATTTAATAAGAAATAAAAAAGATGTTGCAATGTGCAACATCTTTTTTATTTTACAAATTCATTTAATATTTTAATAGCTTCTTCCGTTCTTTCAGAGCTAATAGCAACTGTTAATATAGTATTCTCTGGAAAGCTGATATTATCTAAAAGATTAAGCTTGTCTACTTTTAATCCATAAATATGCTCATTGCCATCAGAATCTTTAGATCTAACTAAATCATCTTTACTAAAGCTTAGTGAGTTAAATCCATCTAAAGTAGTTAAATCTGCTAGCATATTGTTAGAAGTAAAGTAATTGAAATAGTTTTCATTTAAGAAAAGTAAATCAATTTCATTTGCAGCTAGTTTAACAGCAAATGCTTGTGTAGTGGTAGGGTCATCGCCATAATTAGAATTTGGGTCTATAGTCATTGAATCAATAAAAATAGAGGTTTTTTTATTATCATCTAAAAGCTTTTCATTTAATGTATCTTTTAATTCTGTTAATTGAGATGTATCCATATTAGAACTAAGATAAGTTAAATTGCAATAAGTATCTTGTTTTGTATACATTGAATATCCTATGTAACATACGATTATTATTGCGGCTATAGTACCGAAGATAGGAAGTTTGTAATAATCAAATATAAATTCTAGTTTTTTCTTTCCTTTTAATGTATTGTATTTTTCTTTTGTAGATATTTCTGAATCTAATCTAGGTTTGATTTTTTTATCATTCATTGTTATTCTCCTTTTATATACCATATTATATTTATTTTAAGAAAAAAATACAAAAAAAGCAATTGATATAAATCTTAAAAATTGGTAAACATTAAGAAAGATAATGCTAATCATTAAATAATAAAATAGTTAAATAATAGAAATGTATTGTAATTAATAATATAATTAAATTGTTAATATTAATTCATCAAATAAGGAATATTAAAAAAGAGTAGTAATAATTATGAGGTGATAAGATGAAAGATATAAAAAAAGTGCTTTTACCGGAAATTGAAGAGTTTAGAAAAGTCGGTCATAAGTTTGTAAATGGAGAAATATCTGTAATGGATTTTAAAGGTCAATCAGGCGGTATGGGTGTATATGCTCATCGTGGTGGAAAAGAATTTATGATTAGACTTAGAATACCATCAGGGATAATTACTATGCCTCAATTTAAATTAATATGTGATTGGGCAGATAAATATAAATTAGGAGGATTACATTTTACTACGCGTCAAGCTATTCAATATCATGGTATTTCAATTGATGATGTATGTAATTTAATGAATGATGCATTAGAAAATGATATATATACAAGAGGTGCAGGTGGGAATTTCCCAAGAAATGTTGCGTTATCTCCATTGTCTGGAGTAGATAAGGATGAAGCATTTGATCCTACTCCATATGCTTTAGCAACTGGTGAATATTTTATGGAAAGAATAACTACTTACAAATTACCTAGAAAGCTTAAAGTATCTTTTTCAAATGGTTCAAGTGATACAGCACATTGTACAATACAAGATTTAGGTTTCTTAGCTGTTAGGAAAGATGGAAAAGATTATTTTAGAGTGTATTTAGGAGGCGGTCTTGGAAGAAATCCTAAGGTTGCATTATTATATCCTGAATTAATTGAACCATCTGAAGTTTTAAATTATGTAGAAGCAATGGTTAGATTATTTAAAGCTGAAGGAAATTATGAAAATAAAGCTAAAGCTCGTATAAGATATATTGTTGACAAATTAGGGGAAGAAGGTTTTATTTCTGAATATAAAAAATATGTAGATGAAGTAAAATCAGAGTGTAATTATAAGGTTGATTGTAAGGCTACAGAATATAATAAAGCTGGAATAAAAACTAATATCTCAAATAGTAGATTAGTAGAACAAAAGCAATGTGGTTTATACAGTGTATATGTACATCCAGTAGGCGGACAAATTAAAGTAAATGACTTAAAGGCGATATATGAAACTTTAAGTAAATTTGATAATCCAGAAATAAGACTATCAATGACTGAAGGTGTGTATTTTAGAAATTTAAATGGAAAAGAAGCAGAAGAGTTATTAGAGTTAACTAAACATATTGGAGGTTCAAATGATTTTGAATATAGTGTTTCATGTATAGGGGTACCTACATGTCAAATAGGTATAGCTGAAAGCCAAGCTGCTTTAAGTGAAGTACTATCTTATGTTAAAGAAAAAATTTCTAATACGGATTTATTACCTAAACTACATTTTTCAGGATGTGGAAACTCTTGTGGGGTTCACCAAATTAGTGAAATAGGATTCACTGGTAAAAAGAAAAGAATCAATGATGTTGTACAAGAAGCTTATGAAATTTATGTAAATGGAAACTGTGTAGAAGGAGAAACAAGACTTGGTAAAGCTTATGGTGATATAGCTAGAAAAGATATACCAATGTTCATTTGTGAGCTAGGTAATAAATTAAATGAAGCTAATATAGCATTTGGTGATTATATAAATAGCAATGAAGATGAATTTAAAGCTTTAGTAGAAAAATATAATTGCTAATCAATATTTTAAGTATAAATTTATAAATTGAATTATAATATTGAGATGAGTGCTTAGCTTTATATCAAGGTTATAATTCATTGTCTAGAGGCTAGTATATTCTTAACTTTAACATAAATATATATAAATTAATTAATAATGTTTGGCCATTAGATAAGATATTATGTTTAAAATCTACAATATATCTATTAATAATAGATATATTGTGGATTTTTATTTTAAATAATATAATGTCATAAAGTTGTGATAAGTAATTTAGTTGAAATAAAAGAAATTATCTGTATAATTAATCTATGAACTTAATGAATGATTTGGAGTGAACATAATTATGAGAATGAGAAGAAAGCCTTGGGCAAGACCAGAATTAGAAGGATGTAATTTTTTTATACAAAAGCCAAGTGAATATAAAGGAAGATGGAAAGAGTTTTTTAAAAATGATAACCCAATTTATATGGAGTTAGGTTGTGGAAAAGGAACATTTATGGCAGTTCATGGTTCACAAAATCCAGATATTAATTATATAACAGTTGATATAAAGGATGAAGTTTTAGTTTTAGCTAAAAGAAATATTGAAGCAGCTTATGAAAAGGTAGGACATGAAATTAATAATGTGGCCTTAATGTCTCAGGAAATATTATTAATAGATGAAATGTTAGATGAAAAAGATGTAATAGAAAGAATATACATAAACTTCTGTAATCCATGGCCAAAGGATAGACATAAGAAAAGAAGATTAACACATACAAGACAGCTAGAAAAGTATAAGAAGTTTTTAAAACATGGAGCAGAAATTTGGTTTAAAACAGATGATGATGAATTATTTGAAGAATCACTTGAATACTTTAAAGAATCAAATTTAGAAATTAAATATATTACATATGATTTACATTCTAGTGGATTTGAAGGAAATGTTACTACTGAACATGAAGAAATGTTTACAGCTCAAGGTATAAAAACTAAGTTTTTAATAGCAGAATATAAATAAAAAATACTCAAAGGTTTTAGTGCTGTGAAATACTAAAATCTTTGAGTATTTTTGTTAAAGAAAATTAAATAGTTTAATCAGAAAGTTTTAATTATTAAAAGAGGTGAAGGTGTTTTTTTATTTATATTTCTTACTAATCAATTTATCTAAGTAGATAGACTTAAATTGTTTACTTGCAAGGGCTTGCTTTATTGGATTAGCATTTAAAATAGTTGATAAAACAGAGGCCATAAATCTATGACTGGCAAAAGCTTGATTATCAAAAATTAAATTTTGAAGATTTCCTTTTTCAATAGCTTGAATAATAACTCGGTGAGTAGTGTTTGCGGGAGTTAATATTCTTTGTGATCTAGTCTTTAGTTTTATTGCTTTAGTAGGACAATTTCGAACACATACACCGCAACCTAAACAGATAATTTCATCAATACTTGCTTTTTTGTTTTTTAATGATATTACTTCAATTGGACATATTTTAGTACATTTGCCACAACCAATACAAGCATCATTGTTAACGTATGGAAGGAAGTTAGTAGTTGCTATTGGGTGTAAAGCACCATATTTTTTTACAGCCTTTAAACCTTCGCAACAACAGCAACAACAATTACACAAAAAGCAAATTTCATTTCTAACATTTTCTCCACATTGAACTAAATTATTTTCATAACACATATTTAAAATATCTATACATTCTGATGAATCAATTTTCCTTCCATAACCATTTTTTATTAATGAATAAGCTGTTGAATCAAATGTTAAACAAGTGTCCATAGGCTTACTACAATCTTTACCTAAGTGATGCATTTTATGCCTACAATAACACATGCTTAAAGAAATATGTTTTGCATTTTTTATTAAATAGGTGGCACGTTCGTAATCTAAAATATATAGTGAGTTTTCAGGAGTTGGTGTTGAAGCTATGGTTTCTGGTAAAATATCTTCTGATATAAGAACTCGACCAAATCTAGTTTCTGTTCCTAGAAATAAATCTTTAATAAAATCTTCTTCTACATTGAGATATTGATAAAAGAGTTTAGACAGTAATTTTTGATCAATATCACCACGGACTCTCATAAGTGCAAATTCGAAAAAACCTGCCATTGGAGGTGGAATTACAAATTTTCTTTCACCATTATATTCCGTATCTAAAATTAAAGCCTTACTAGCCAAAGATTCAAGCATAAATTCAGCCTCTGAAAGGGATACATTCCAAATTTTACTTGCCATGGAAATATTGAAAGGTCTAATTGGAAGTTTAGCTACTAGTGCAGCTTCTTCTTCAGTATATAAAACACTTAAGATTTTATAAAGTGTTTCAGAGGGTGGAACACCTTGAGGGAATTTGTTTAATCTATCTTCTAAAGATTTAAAGGCTTCTTTAGCAACTATATGTGACAAATTAATAACCTCCTAACTTAATAATTATTATAAAATTTTACCATAATATAAATAAAACTGTAACTATTAGGTATATAAAAAGATTAAATTGAAAAATATATATAAGTAATAAAAAATTAAATGTATTTAATTTATAACAACTTTATTATCAGTTAAGTATATGTAAACGAAAGTATTTTTTTATAAATAAAATAATTAAATGGAGATACTAATTATATATTAATATTTATTAGAAAAATTTATTGAAAAGATATCTAGGGGTTTTGAATTAAATATTTATTATGTGTATACTTATGCAGTTATATGTTTTTTTTTTTGTAAATAATAAGAGTTGGTGGTAAATTATGATATATTATATTATTATGATAGTTTTTTCACCTTTTACAGCTATTATACCAGCTGTATTTGCTGTGAATTTATTGATTAAAGGAAAGATAAAAGTAGAAATGAATTATTGGAATATAGGGTTGTTCTGTTTGTTTATATATTCTATGGTTAGTGGAATAGTAAATAAAAGTATTTTATCTTTTATAGCATCATTTGGTTTCTTATTGTATTTTGCATTATGTATATTTGCTCAGAATTATTTTGTTAAAGTAAGTAGAATTAATACAGTATTAAAAACAACGGTATATTTGAGCACTATTGCTGCTATAGGAGGCATTATAGAAAAAATAGCATTTACATTAGTTGGAATGCCAGAACATAGGATTTTTAGTTCCTTTGGAAATCCTAATATGACAGGTGCATGGTTTGGTAATATAATTTTAATAATATTTTATCTTAAAGGTACAAAAAAGGATAAAAGTGAAGGGGTAACTTATAATATTATAATTGTTTTAATAGTGATAGCATTGATGTTAACGGAATCATCAGGTGCTTTTATAGCATTAGTAGGTGGAATATTTATATATTACTTGATGAAGGAAAAAAAAGATTTTAAAGGATTAATTGCTATTTCTATAACAGTAAGTATATTGGCAATTTTATTTATGACAGTTCAGAATAAAGTTGCAAAAACAACGCCTATAGGAGAAATTGTAACATCATTTAATTCAAGGGTTGGAATCTGGAAAGGTGCAATTCAGATGTTTTTAGTAAAACCAATTTTAGGGTGGGGTTTGCTTGGAACATTTGAACATGGATCAAATTTTATTTTTAAAGATGATCCTACTTTACAAAATAAAATTATTTCATTTTTAATTCATCCACATAATTTATGGCTTGCTTTTTTAGTTGGTGTAGGTGTAGTAGGATTAGGAATTTATTTATATGTGAAACTAAATTTATATAGAGATATGATAAAATTATATAAGCAGCATAATAAGTTGTTACCGTTAATTGCATCTATAAATGCTATGGTAATTATTCAAGGAATTGTTGATTGTACATTATATGCACCACAGTTAGGGATAATATTTGTATGTACAGGAGCAATTACGTATAATATGGCTAATGATAAAATGATAAGAAAAGCTAGGTTCATAAAAAGTAAGAAAAGTAATAAAGATATTGTTGCTTGAAAAGGATAAATAGTGGATAACTATAAATAAATAAATAATTCATAGTTATCCTTTTTCTATATAAAATTCTATAGACTTTATGTAAACATATGTGTAAAATATAGTATTAGTCAAAGAGAAAAGATTTGAAAGGATGATTCATAGATGGATGGAACATGGATAGAGGTTAGAGTAATAACTAAGAGTGAGGCATTAGAACCAATATCAGGAATATTTTATAGCTTAGATTGCAAAGGGGTTGCAATAGAAGATCCAGAGGATATTTTAGGAAGAGAACAAGGACCATTAACTTGGGATTTTGCAGATATAAATGTTTTAGAACATAAAGGAAAGGTTGCAGTTGTAAAAGCTTATTTTGCAGAAGAAGATAATATTGAAGATGTTTTAGAGTATGTTAATGAAAGATTAACAGAGCTTAAAGAAATGGGTCTTGACTTAGGTGAAGCTAAGGTTGAGCATGAAAAAATGCATGAAGAAGATTGGGCAAATACATGGAAACAATATTATAAGCCTACAAAGGTTGGAGAAAAAATAGTAGTTAAACCTATTTGGGAAGAATATGAAGCTAAAGATGGTGAATTAGTAGTTGATTTAGATCCAGGAATGGCTTTTGGTACAGGTACACATGAAACTACTAGAATGTGTATTCAATCATTAGAAAAGTATGTTAAAGAAGATAGTACTGTATTTGATGTTGGATGTGGTTCTGGAATATTAGCGATTGCAGCTGCAAAATTAGGAGCTAAATTAGCTGTAGGAGTAGATTTGGATCCTGTAGCAGTAGAGTCTTCTATTGAGAATGTAGGATATAATAAGTTAAAAAATATAGAAATACTTCATGGAAATTTAGTTGAAGTTATAGATGGAAAAGCAGATATAGTTGTTGCAAATATTTTAGCTGAAATAATTTGTATATTAACTGATGATGTTAAAAGAGTACTTAAAGATGGTGGTGTATTTATTACATCAGGTATAATACATGATAGAGTTGATATGGTTTGTGAGAAGCTTGAAGCAACTGGATTTGAAGTTATGGAAAAAAATAGAGATGGTGAATGGAACTGTATAGTTGCCAAGTTAAAATAGTTTTTAGGAGAGAATAAAATAATGCATAAATTTTTTACTCCAAAAGAATTAATTAATGGAGATGTAGCTAAAATCATAGGTGATGATGTAAAGCATATATATAAAGTGCTTAGAATTTCAGAAGGTGAAAAAGTAGTATTAAATAACTGTGAGGGAGCAGAATATTTAGCGAAAGTTACAAATGTAAGTAAACAAGAGGTGTTACTTGAAATAATAGAAAAGCTTGACTTAAATAATGAAAGTGATATTAAAATTTATTTATTTCAAGGGCTTCCAAAGTCTCAAAAGATGGATTTGATAGTTCAAAAAGGTACAGAATTAGGGATAACAGAGTTTATACCAACAATTACTCATAGAGTAGATGTTAAATTAAAAGGTGAGTTTAAAAAATTAGATAGATTAAATAGAATTGCACTTGAGGCTGCAAAGCAAAGTAAAAGAAGTATTGTTCCAAGAGTAATTGAGCCTTTGGAATTTGAAGATGTATTAGGAAAAATAAATGACTTAGATTTATTTATAGTTCCTTACGAAAATGCAGAAAATTTTGGTGTTAAGACTTTAATAAACAAAATCAGAAGTGAAGAAAAGGCTAGCGATATAAAAAGTGTTGGAATATTTGTAGGGCCAGAAGGCGGAATTGAAGAAGAAGAAATAGAAAAGCTAAAAGAAAAAGGTGCTCATATAGTAACCCTTGGAAAAAGAATATTAAGGACTGAAACGGCTGGGTTTGTTGCAACAGCGTTAATACAATATGAGCTAAGTGATTTAGGAGGAAATGATTAATGAAAGTTGCATTTGCTACATTAGGTTGTAGAGTTAATGTGTATGAGTCAGAAGCTATGGCTGAAAAATTCATTAGAGAAGGATATGAAGTTGTAGATTTTAATGAATTTTCAGATGTGTATGTAATAAATACTTGTACAGTTACTAATATGGGAGATAAAAAATCTAGACAGATAATAAGTAGAGCTAGAAGAACAAATCCAGATGCAATAATTGCAGCAGTTGGATGTTACTCTCAAATGGCACCAAAAGAAGTTTCTGAAATACCTGGAGTAGATGTAGTTTTAGGTACGAGAAATAAGGGCGATGTAGTATATTACGTTAATAAAGCTAAAGATGAAGGGCAACCACAGGTTCACGTACAACCAGTACTTCAAAATAAAAAGTTCGAAGATTTAAAAATCGAAGATTATCAAGATAAAACAAGAGCATTTTTAAAAATTCAAGATGGATGTAATAGATTTTGCACATACTGCACAATACCTTATGCAAGAGGTTCTGTTTGCTCAAAGGATCCTGATAAGGTGTTATCAGAGGTTAGAGAACTTGCAGCTCATGGATTTAAGGAAATAATACTTTCAGGAATACATACAGCTTCTTATGGATTAGACTTAGAGGGTAATATAAATTTAATTAACATAATAGAAGAAATAGAAAAGATTGATGGAATAGAAAGAATAAGAATAGGATCTATTGAACCTGCATTCTTTACTGATGAAGTAGTTGAAAAGATTAAAGGATTTAAAAAATTATGTCCACACTTCCATTTATCTCTTCAAAGTGGATGTGATGCAACACTAAAGAGAATGAATAGAAGATATACTGCTGAAGAATATGAAGCATCAGTTAATATGTTAAGAAAAACATTACCTGATGTATCTATTTCAACAGATGTAATTGTTGGATTCCCAGGAGAAACAGAAGAGGAATTTAATGAAACATATGAATATTTAAAGAGAATTCATTTAACTAAAACTCATGTATTTAAATATAGCCCAAGAAAGGGAACAAAGGCAGCTGATATGCCAAACCAATTAGATGGAACTGTTAAAGAAATGAGAAGTAAGGCATTAATAGAATTAAATGACATTAATGAACATGCATTTACAGAAAAGTTCATTGGAAGAGTAATGGACGTATTAATAGAAAAAGAAGTTAAAGATAAGCCAGATTTCTACGAAGGATATACAAGGAACTATATTAAAGTTATAGTACATTGCATGTCAGCTAATATTACTGGTAAAATAGTAGATGTTAAGATAGAAGAAGCTGTAAAAGATTATGCTATAGCAAGCATGGTTTAGGATAGTTAAGAGTTAGGAGTGTATAGTTAATAGTTCATTTTAACTATTAACTATTAGCTATTAACTGGTTAAAAGGGAAACTCCTTCTCTTGAAATCGAAGGAGTAACTTCAATTAGACAAATTGAAAATTTGGAGTTTCAGTTAAAGGAGGTGAGTTTATGGGAGATTGTTTATTTTGTAAAATAGTAGCAGGTGAAATACCATCAAAAAAAATATATGAAGATGATAAGGTCTTAGCTTTTTATGATATAAGTCCAGCTGCTCCTGTTCATTTTTTAGTTATACCTAAAGAGCATATAAGTAGTGCTAATGAATTGGATGAAAAAAATTCCAATATAGTTTCACACATATTCATGGTTATCAATAAAATAGTAAGGGAACTAAATATTGCTGATTCAGGCTACAGAATTGTCAATAATTGTGGAGCAGATGGCGGTCAAACAGTAAATCACTTACATTTTCATGTTTTAGGTGCACGTGAATTGAAATGGCCACCGGGTTAATAGAAAAATAGTATAAATAATATTGACATTTTCGTAATAATTATTGTATAATACAATATGTGTTATTAAGCCCGTAGCTGAGTTAAAGATACTAATTTGAGCTAGCGGAGGGAGGGATAATAGATGTCAGAAATCAAAGTTGGAGAAAACGAAACACTAGAAAGTGCATTAAGAAGATTTAAGAGAAAATGCGCAAGAGCTGGGGTTCTTTCAGAAGTTAGAAAGAGAGAACATTATGAAAAACCAAGTGTTAAGAGAAAGAAAAAATCAGAAGCTGCAAGAAAGAGAAAATTCAAGTAGTTTTTAATTTTTAAAAACGGTATTTAAGTATGCCAACAATAAGAGAAGGCTGCAAGAAAACCGAAAAATATTAAATTTTAAAGTGATTTTAGAATTAATTTTAGAGGTATATATTCTGCATATTGCTAGTAAAAAGACCTGCGGTGTTACGCTTGAGGACGATAAGGTTATAGAGATATTAGCAAAAGAAGTCAAGCAATGTAATTTAATGCTTGAATTTGAAAAGGGAAATAGACAGGATTCTATAAAAGAGGATAAATCTTAATTTGGAATCTTGCTAGGTTACCTTCCTCAGCAATTAAGTGAAGAAGATATTTTACGAATTGTAAAAGAACAGCTACAGAATTGGGTGCATATAGCATGTAAGACATGGGTAAACTTATGTCAGCAGTTAGACCAAAGGTTGTAGATAGAGCAGATGAGAATCTTGTAAGTCAAATTGTTAAAGAGTATTTAAATAGTAAATATAAAAAAAGAACTCAATGTAAATTGAGTTCTTTTTTTTTTATTTTTGTGATTTTCTTTAAAATTAAATCATAAGGTACAATGAGAGAGTATTTGAAAAAGGGGAGAAGTTATGGAAAAGAAGTTTAATAGAGGAAAAGAGATGTTAGTAGAAAAACTAGATCTTCCTAAAGATGTGATTTTAGATGTACCAAAGATTATTGTTATAGGAAGAAATGAAATAACTATAGAAAATCACAAAGGAATAATGGTATTTGAAAAAGATAGGATAAAGATTAATACTAATATGTCACCTATAGAAATAAAGGGCAATAGTTTTGAAATATTGTATATAGCATCAGCTACAATAACTATTAAAGGTTATTTTGATTCAATTGAATATGTGAGGTGAATGATAAATGGCTTTTGATAAGATAAAAAAGGGAAAAATATTAGTTGAAATTAAAATCGTAAATACCGAAAGATTATTAAATGTATTTTGGAGTAAAAATATAAGAGTATATAAAATAAAAAGAAAAGATGCAGCAACACTAGTATTAGAAATAGATTATTTGGATTATGCTAAAGTTAGGGAGATTATTGTAAATTTAGGTGGCAGAATAAATATTATAAAAAGTAATGGGTTTGTATTTTTTTTAGGTGGTATCAAAAAAAGAATGTCATTAGCAATTGGATCTGTACTTTTTTTAGGAATAATATTTTATTTATCTACTTACATATGGTCTATAGAAGTAGAAGTTCAAAAAAATATTCCTCCATTTGAAATTAGAAAAGAATTAAGTGAAATAGGAATAAAGCCTGGGATATCTAAAGATTCTATTGATGTAAAAGAGATAGAAAAGAAATTAGAAAATATGAGCAATGAAATATTGTGGCTTAGAGTAAGGATTGAAGGTTCTACATTAAAAGTTACAGTTGAGGAAAAGATTAATCCTCCACAAGCTGAAAATTATGAATATGGGAATCTTGTAGCCACTAGAGAAGGAGAAATAAAGAGAGTATATACATTTGCTGGAAGAAGTGCTGTGAAAGCAGGTCAATTAGTAAAAGCAGGTGATGTTATAATTGAAGGTATTGATGGGGCTGAAGGTGGGGAATATATTTTGCCGCCAAGAGGAATAGTGATTGCAAATACGTTTTATGAAAAATCTATAAATGTAAAAGTTAGTGGTACTTCTTTAGAAAGAAGTGGAAGAAAAGATAGTGATATTTATATATCTATTTTTGGTAAGAAAATATACTTGAAAAAGGCTATAAAAGATTTTGAACAATATGATAAAATAGAAAAGAGTGGAAAAATATTTAATAAGGTGTTATATTATGAGAGAGTAGAGAAAGAAATTAATTTATCTCAAGATGAGGCAATTGAAAATTCGGTTAAAGAATTAGAAAACTCATTGTTAAATGATTTAAATAGAGATGCAAAGATAGTTGATAAATTAATAGATAATGAAATGCAGGATGAAGAGAATTTATTAGTAAAGGTAGTATTTGTTGTAGAGCAAAACATAGTTAGTGAAGAAACCGTAGGCTATTAAAATTAGGGGAAGATGAGAAGGTGAACTAAATGAAAGATAAAAGTGATGTTTTAAAAAAGGCGCATATGGATAAGTGGAAAAGAATATTTTTATTTACTATTACAGCTATTTTCATTTATTTTATAATGTTGACCGTTGTCACACCAAAGAGATATAAATTAAATGAAGGTGATATTGCAACAGTAGATATTAAAGCACCACGAGATATAATTGATGAAGAAGCTACTAAAGCTAAGGAACAAGAGGTTACGGCAAAGGTAGAAAAAAAATTTACACTTAAAAATGAAATTAAAATAGAAGCAAGTGAGAATATAAAAAGCTTTTTTGATAAGTTAATTAATTTGAAGAGTAATGATATAGACGAAAAAAGTAAGATAAGTGAGTTGAAAAAAATAGATGCATTTAAGCTTTCAGATGCAGAGTATAAAACTTTGCTAGATTTAAATGTAGATAAGGACACAGAATTACAATGGATAGCATTAACTGCTATAGATAAGGGTTATGAAAAGCAAATAGAAGAAGATAATAGCGAGGATATAGCAGAAGCAAAAACAATTGTTGATGATTATTTATCGAGTCAAGAGTTAGAGTCAAATATTGAAGTTATTTTAAGAGAAATGTGTGAAAGTCAAATTAAAGCTAATTATTTTTTTGATCAGTCTAAAACTGACGAAGCTGTAAAAGAAGCATTAAAAAGTGTTTCTAAGGTGATGATTAAAAAGAATCAAACTATTGTTAAAGAAGGAGAGCCGATTACTCAGCAACAAATAAATATTTTGGCAGAACTAGGCCTTGTAGGAGAGGATTTAAGTAAAGATTATATTTATACTTATATAATATTAGCCTTTTTTGTTTTATTTGTATTAGGAATGCAGTATATGTATCTAAAAAAAGAAAAGAAAGAAATCTTAATAGATACAAAATTAGTATTTTTAATTTTATTATTAAATTTATTATCAGTAATTTCGGCAAGAGTATTTACGTTTGTATCATTATTTATAATACCAATAGCTTGTGCTCCTATACTTATGACTGTATTTTTAGATTCAAAGATTTCTATTGTAATAAATTCTTTAAATTTATTGTTTGTAGCAGTTATTGTTGGATTTGATCCACAGGTGATTTTGATTGGGATTGTATCAACTATAGTATCGTCAACTACATTGAAGAAAGTTAGTCAAAGAAATGATATACTATATTCAACTGTTTATGTAGCAGCTGCTGTTGCTGTTGTAATTTTATCTAGTGGAATACTTTTATCTAATAATATAAAACAAATATTATTGGATGTGATATTAGCTGTATTTGGAGCATTTATTTCAGGAATTCTAGCAATGGGGTTATTACCATTTTTAGAATCAAGCTTTAGTTTAGTTACTAATATGAAGTTATTAGAATTGTCTAATCCTAATAATCCATTATTAAAGAGATTATTAATGGAAGCACCAGGAACATATCATCATAGTGTAATGGTAGCTAATTTGGCTGAAGTTGCAGCGGAAGAGGTAGGAGCTAATCCTATGTTAGTTAGGGTAGGAGCCTATTATCATGATGTAGGAAAAATCAAAAGGCCATTTTTCTTTGGAGAAAATCAATTAGGAGGTACAAATCCTCATGATAAAATTTCACCAACATTAAGTACTACAATAATAATTTCACATGTTAAGGATGGTTTAGAGTTAGCTAAGGAATATGATATTCCTAAGGTAGTAAGTGATATGATTGTTCAGCACCATGGAACTACATTAGTAAAGTATTTTTATTATACTTTAAAAAATAGTAGTGAGAATCCAGATGAGATAAGAGAGGAAGATTTTAGATATCCAGGACCAAAACCTCAAAGTAAAGAAGCTGCAATTATTATGATGGCAGACAGTGTTGAAGCTGCTGTAAGATCAATTCAAGAACCAACATTAGAGAAAATTGAAGATATGGTAAATAATATTGTTAAGGATAAAATGAACTCTAATCAATTAAATGAGTGTGATTTAACATTTAGAGAACTAGAAGTTATTAAAGCTTGTTTCTTAAGAGTTTTAAAAGGTATTTATCATCATAGGATAGAATATCCAACTGAAAAGGGGAAAGAGTAAAAAGGGAGGGAAACCTCCCTTTTTATATAAGTTGCGAAGTTCAAATAAAAGACGTATAATGAATAAACGCAAGCAATAATAGTACACATATTATATGATAAGTATAAGGAAGGGAGAAAGTATGTTATATACTGATAATAGACAAAATTCAATTGAGGTAACAGATGACTTAATTAATATTATTAATGAAGTGTGTGATGTGGCATTAAAAGATGAAGAAGTTACAATCCCATATCAAATTTCACTTTTGTTTGTAGATAATAATGAAATAAGAGAAATAAATAATGAAACGAGAGGGATAGATAAAGTAACGGATGTATTATCTTTTCCTATGCTAGATTATCCTGAAAATATGGTATTTAAAAATGTTTATAAAAATAAAAAATTTAATGAAATATATTTAGATGGAGAAGAATTAGTACTAGGTGATATGGTTTTATCATTAGAAAGAGCTAAAGAACAAAGTATAGAATATAATCATTCTTTTGAGAGAGAGGTTTGTTATTTAGTAGTACATTCAATACTTCATTTATTAGGATATGATCACATGAATGATGAAGATAAAGCTAAAATGAGAACTAGGGAAGAAGAGATATTAGGTAAATTAAATATAAAGAGATAGATATGGTAAGAGGGTGAATTTATGGAGATGAAAAAGTTGTTAGAGAGCTTTAATCATGCAATTAATGGGGTAATTGATGCTGTTAGAACACAAAGGAATATGAAAATACATATTGTAGCTTCAATAGGAGTACTTATAGCATGTTTTTTCTTTGATATTTCTAAGGCAGAATTTTTAGCATTAGCAATTACAATTACAATGGTAATTAGTGCTGAACTTGTAAATACAGCAGTAGAAGCTGCTGTAGATTTAAATACTAATTATTATCACCCATTAGCAAAGGTGGCTAAAAACACTGCGGCAGGAGCTGTATTGGTAACAGCAATAAATGCATTGTTAGTAGGATATATTGTGTTTTGGGATAAATTATCGAATTTTTCTTATGAGGTAGTATATAAGATTAAACATTCAGAGCCATATATGATTTTTATTGCGTTAGTAATAGTTATATTAGCAGTATTAATAATTAAGGCTATATTTGGTGAAGGTACACCCCTTAAAGGAGGAATGCCAAGTGGGCATAGTGCATTGGCATTTTCAATATCAACAGCTATTTCGCTTATAACTGAAAAACCTATTTGTATTATATTAGCTTATTTAATGGCATTTATTACAGCTCAAAGTAGGGTTGATTCAGAAGTTCATACTGTTTTTGAAGTAATTGTTGGTGGTGTGTTAGGAATTTTATTAACATTATTAATATTTACTATATTTAAATTATAAAGTTAGTTATAAATATTTAGTTTTTATGAGATATTAAAATTAATATATATGATATACTATTTAAATGGAGGAATAAGAATGGAATATAGAGAATTAATTTTAAGTGCATTAGAAGCAAGGGAAAAAGCTTATTGTCCATATTCAAATTTTAAGGTAGGTGCTGCTGTACTTTTTGAGGATGGAAAAATATATGATGGAAGTAATATTGAAAATGCTTCTTTTGGTGGAACAAATTGTGCTGAAAGAACAGCTATTTTTAAAGGTGTTCATGAAGGGAATAGAGAAATTCAGGCTATAGCAGTAGTTGGTGATATAAAAGCATATACTTATCCGTGTGGAATATGCAGACAGGTCATTGCTGAATTTGCTAAAGATGAAAAGATACCAGTAATAATTATAAAGAATGAAAATGACTATATAGTGAAAACTTTTGAAGAAATACTTCCAGGTGTTTTTTCGAAGAAGGACTTAAAAGGCTAGGAGGATAAAATGTTTAAATCAGGATTTGTAACAATAGTAGGAAGACCAAATGTAGGAAAATCTACATTATTAAATGAAATAATGGGGGAAAAATTATCAATAGTATCTAATAAACCTCAAACAACAAGAAATAATATTCAAACTATATTAACTGGGGATGATTATCAGTTAGTTTTCGTAGATACTCCAGGTATACATAAGCCTAAACATAAATTAGGTGAATATATGGTGAATTCAGCTAAAGATTCAATAAAAGAAGTAGATTTAGTATTGTTTTTAGTTAATCCATGTGAAGAAATTGGTAGAGGAGATAAGTTTATATTAGAAGCTTTAAAAGCTCAAAAGGCACCAGTTTTCTTAGTTGTAAATAAGGTTGATGAAAATTCACATGATAAGGTTGCAAAAACTTTAGAAATGTTTTCTAAGGAATATAATTTTGAAGAATTAATACCAATATCAGCACTAAAGGGGAAAAATGTTGATTCATTAGTAAAATTAATGGTTGATAAAATGCCAGAAGGACCACAATACTATCCAGAAGATATGATTACTGATGTTCAAGAAAGATTTATTGTAGCTGAAATTGTAAGAGAAAAAGCTTTAAAGAACTTAAGAGATGAGGTACCTCATGGAATAGCTGTTGATGTTATTCAAATGAAACAAAACGAGAAAGGTACATATCATATTGAGGTAGACTTGATTTGTGAAAAAGATTCACATAAAGGAATAATAATAGGTAAAAACGGAGCAAGTTTAAAGAAGATAGGTGAAACTTCAAGATATGAAATAGAAAGATTCCTTCGTGCTAAAATTAATTTAAAGATTTGGGTTAAGGTAAGAAAGGAATGGAGAGATAACGGACTTCTACTTAGAGAATTAGGATATAAAAAAAATAAGTAGATAGGAGTTGATTATTCTGTCTATTACAAAAACTAAAGGTGTAATAATTAAATCGATAGATTATAAAGAAAATGATAAGCTAATTTGGGCATATTGTGAAGAGTTAGGGAAAATAACATTCATAGCAAGAGGTGCTAAGAAAAGTAAAAGTAAAAACTTAGCACTTACATTACCATTATGTTTTGCAGATTATATATTTTTCAAGGGAAGAAATTTATATAATTTACAAGAAGGAAGAATTATAAATTCATTTCAAGGATTGTTAGATAATTTAGATAAATTAACATATTCATCATATATTTGTGAATTAATAGATATTTGTGTACAAGAAGGAGAAGTAAATAAAAACTTATTTAGAGATTTCATCACATGCATATATTTATTAAATACAGATGCTATGGAGTATGAATTATTAATAAGAGCTTTTGAACTAAGATTGCTTAATGCTACTGGATACGGTTTGCAATTTGATAAGTGTTCTATATGTAAAAAAGCAATTAATACAAGTGATTATATTTCTTTGTCATATTTTGGTGGAGTTTGTGATACATGTAATAAAGAACATGGAATATATATATCAAGGGCGGGATATAATGCTCTTAGATTTTTAAGTAATACACCAATGGATAAGATATATAGACTAAATGTTACAAAAGAGGTTAAGCAACAAATTGAAAAAGTAACAACGTTTATAATTAATTCAAATTACTCAAGAAAGCCTAAAAGTTTAGAAATGTTAAAATATATAAAGGAGTAGAGAGAGTATGGATATTACATTGGAAAAAGTTGATAAAGTAAAGGAAAGAACTGGAGTTAGCTATAGTGAAGCAAAGGAAGCATTAGAAATATCTAATGGAAGTGTTTTAGATGCAATAATATTTTTAGAAGAAAAATCTAAAAATAATGCAAATAATAATGAAAATATGGAATATAACAAGAAAACTGAAACTATAGATGAATTAAAGGTTTGGTTAAAAGATTTAATAAACAAAGGGAATGTTACTAGAATTAAAGTAAGTAAGGATGGGAAAAAGTTAGTTGATGTACCAGTAAATGCAGGAATAGCAGCAGGAGTTATTGCTATTGTTATTCCACCTATACTAGCATTTGTAGTTGTTGCAGCCGTAGTTACACAAGTAACTATAGAAATAACTAAAGCTGATGGAAGTGTTGAAGTAGTTAACAAATATATTTCTGCAGCTGTAAATGAGGCAAAAGATAAAGCAAGTGATTTTGCAGATAAGGTAAAAGAAAAAGTGCAAGATGTTAATATCGATAGTATTAAAATGCATGGAAAAGGTAATGCCAAAGAAGAGGATGATAGTAACACATTTACTTATACCGTAAATTTTGATGATGAAGATGATAAAAAATAGCAAATCGAAGAAAAACAAAGATATAATATAGATAATTAGAAAAGAATGGGAATATTCAAACGAAATGAAAGAATTTTCTTAAAATTAGGTATAGTAAAAAGATTATAAAATGTTATAATTATACTGTAAATAGAAAAAATTCTTAATTGTCTGAATATTCCTTTAATAGTCGAAAAGAGGGGTAGCATTGAAGTTTACAAACAGACAAGAGGAAATAATTAAAATAGTTAAAGCCGGTGAGCCGGTTACAAGTGAAGCGATAGCTGAAAAGCTAGGCGTAACAAGAGCAGCTTTAAGAGCTGATTTAGCGATACTTACAATGACTGGTACTTTAGATGCTAGACCAAAAGTAGGTTATGTTTATTTAGGTAAAAAGGTTGACGGGGACATATTAGAAAATATATCCAAAATAAGGGTGGGAGACATTATGTCAAAGCCTGTAACCGTTAACGATGCTACGACGGTTTATGATGCAATTGTTCATTTATTTTTACATGATGTAGGAACACTATTTGTTGAGAGTAATGGTAATTTGGTTGGTGCAGCTTCTAGAAAGGATTTCTTAAAGATTGCGATAGGGGGAACTGATATACATAAGGTCCCAGTTGGAGTAATCATGACTAGAATGCCTAATATAATTTATGGTTCACCAGATGATAGTGCTTATTCTTTAGCAAAGAAAATAATAGAACATGAAATTGATAGTATACCGATAGTAGAGAAATCTTGCGATTCAGACGATGGAAAGTTTAATTTAAAAATAGTGGGTAAAATTTCTAAGACTAACATAACTAAGTTATTTGTTAATCTAGGAGAGGCAAAGTAAATTAAAGGGTAACTACAAGATTATAATCTTGTTAGTATATATTTATTGTATGAACGGAGGAGTATTGAGATGGAGAATAAAAAGTATGTTTATCTTTTCAGTGAAGGTGACGGGTCAATGAGAAACCTTCTTGGAGGTAAAGGGGCAAATTTAGCAGAAATGACTAGAATAGGGATTCCAGTTCCTCAAGGATTTATAGTTACAACTGAAGCTTGTAACAAGTATTACGAGGATGGAAAACAAATTACAGATTCAATTGTAGAAGAGATCCATGCAAACATCAAAGAACTAGAAAGAATAACAGGAAAAGAATTTGGAAGCAACACTAATCCATTATTAGTTTCTGTAAGATCTGGTGCAAGGGTATCAATGCCAGGTATGATGGATACAATATTAAATTTAGGATTAAATGACGTTGCTGTAGAAGCTGTTGCAAAGTCAACAAATAATCCAAGATTTGCTTATGATTCATATAGAAGATTTATTCAAATGTTCTCTGATGTTGTTATGGGAATAGAAAAGAGACTATTTGAAAATTTAATAGATGAAGCTAAAGAAGCAAAAGGTGTTAAATATGACACTGAATTAGATGAAAATGATTTAAAAGAATTAGTTGTAAAGTATAAGGAATTATACAAGAAAGAAAAGGGTGAAGACTTCCCACAAAACCCAATAGATCAATTAACAGAAGCTATTACGGCTGTATTTAGATCATGGGATAATCCAAGAGCCATCGTTTATAGAAGATTAAATGATATTCCAGGTGAATGGGGAACTGCTGTTAATGTTCAACAAATGGTTTTTGGTAACAAGGGAGAAACTTCAGGTACTGGTGTTGCATTCTCAAGAAATGCTGCAACAGGTGAAAAAGAAATTTATGGTGAATATTTAATGAATGCACAAGGTGAAGACGTTGTTGCAGGTATTAGAACACCACTTCCAATATCTAAATTAGAAGAACAAAATCCAGCTATATATAAACAATTCATGGATATAGTTCATACTCTTGAAAATCATTATAGAGATATGCAAGATATGGAATTTACTATTGAAGAAGGTAAATTATACTTTTTACAAACAAGAAATGGTAAGAGAACAGCTCAAGCTGCATTAAAGATTGCAGTTGATTTAGTTGAAGAAGGTATGTTAACTAAAGAGGAAGCAATACTTAAAGTTGAACCTAAGCAATTAGACTCTTTATTACATCCAGCTTTTGATGCTAATGAATTGAAAAATGCAAATGCTATAGCTAAGGGCCTTCCAGCATCACCAGGAGCAGCTTGCGGTAAAATTGCATTTACTGCAGAAGAAGCTAAGGAAAGAGCTGAAAAAGGAGAAAAAGTAGTATTAGTAAGACTTGAAACTTCACCAGAAGATATTGAAGGTATGATTGCAGCTGAAGGTATTTTAACTGTAAGAGGTGGTATGACATCTCATGCAGCAGTTGTTGCAAGAGGTATGGGTACTTGCTGTGTTGCAGGTTGTGGAGACTTAAAAGTTAATGAAGAAGCTAGAACTTTAGAAGCTAACGGAAAAGTTTATACTGATGAAGATTATATTTCAATAGATGGATCTACAGGAAATGTATTTGGTGGAGCTATAAAAACAGTTACTCCAGAAATTTCAGGGCACTTTGCAACATTTATGGGATGGGCAGATGATATTAGAAAGCTTAAAGTTAGAACTAATGCAGATAACCCAAGAGATACAAAGCAAGCCGTTGAATTTGGAGCAGAAGGTATAGGACTTTGTAGAACAGAGCATATGTTCTTTGAAGAAGATAGAATTATGTCTATGAGAGAAATGATAGTAGCTAAGAATGAAGAGGAAAGAAGAGCTGCACTTGCTAAATTACTTCCAATGCAAAAGAAAGACTTTATTGGAATGTATGAAGCATTAAAGGGAATGCCAGCTACAATTAGATTTTTAGATCCACCACTACATGAATTCTTACCTCATACTGATGAAGAAATTGCAGATCTTGCAAAAACAATGGGATTAACATTTGATGAACTTAAGGGAACAGTAGAAAGTTTACATGAATTTAATCCTATGATGGGTCATAGAGGTTGTAGATTAGCTGTTTCTTATCCAGAAATTGCTGAAATGCAAACTAGAGCAGTTATTGAAGCTGCAATAGAAGTTAAGAACAATAAGGGATATGATATAGTTCCAGAAATAATGATTCCTTTAGTTGGTGAAGTAAAAGAATTAAAGTTTGTTAAGGATATAGTTGTTAGAACAGCAGAGGAAGTTATGAAAGAAAAGGGAGTTAAATTAGAATACCATGTTGGTACAATGATTGAAATTCCAAGAGCTGCTATAACTGCGGATGAAATAGCTAAGGAAGCTGAATTCTTCTCATTTGGAACAAATGATTTAACACAAATGACATTTGGTTTCTCAAGAGATGATGCTGCTAAATTCTTATCAGATTATTATGAAAGAAAAATATATGAACAAGATCCATTTGCTAAGCTTGATCAAAAAGGCGTTGGGCAATTAGTTAAGATTGCAGCTGAAAAAGGTAGAGCTTCAAGACCAAATATCAAATTAGGTATTTGTGGAGAACATGGAGGAGATCCATCATCAGTTGAATTCTGTCATGATATTGGATTAAATTATGTATCTTGTTCACCATTTAGAGTGCCTGTTGCAAGACTTGCAGCTGCACAAGCACAAGTTAAGAATCCAAGAAATTAAAAATTAAAATAAGAATAAAAATAAAGGAGTGTGAAAACACTCCTTTATTTTTATTCTTAAAATTTTATATCATAGTAACGTTTATATATGTCAATCATATTATTAATATAATCAAGTTGCGCTTCTGAATGATTTAACCCTTTGGTCAATAAAGAAATAAATGAATTTTTATTACACTTATCAATGTTTTTATAGTAATCTCTAGAAATTTTCCAGTATTTTTGAGGAAATGCTAAATAAGCTAAAATATACTTTAAATCTGATTTGCTCAAATTATTATACTTTCTATAAGTATTAAGAATATTAACAGTTAAAGCGGAATTCCAGTTAGTTGTGTTACGCTTAAGTAATCTTCTCAAAAAATAAGAAATATCATGAGCGGAATAATCTATTTTACATTTATCAAAGTCAATAATCCAAACATCATTATTAGATTTATTTATTAATATATTTTTATTTACATAATCACCATGACATAGGGATATACTTAAATCATTATTGTTTATTGATGAAGATATTTCAAGAGATAATTTTGCAAGTGCTAAGTTATTATCAAAGTTTTTTAAATATATTTTAGAAAATTTATCTTTATATGAAAAAGCTAAATTTGCATTTTCTAGGAGTTCATTAAAGTGTTTATTTACAGAAAGATAATAATCTTCTAATCCAATTCTTTTTTCACTACCATCAATTGGGCTGAAGTCTTTAGAACATTTATGTAATTTTGCAAGAGTTTCAATAGACAAATTTAAGTCACTTAGTGAATCAAAATCGCATTTTTCACCTTCAACCCAAGGAGTTAAAATAAAAAGCATACCTTCATAAATAATATATCTGCACTTATCATATGAAGGTAGCAATTTAGGGACCTTGATATTATTTCTATATAACCATTCCATTGCTGAATAAACAAATAGTAAATTCCTTTCATCATAATATACTTTTTTTAAACAATAATTCTTATTATTTGAGCTTATTTTAAATACCGCTCTTTGCTTGTCAGTATCTTTAAATTTAATCATAGTAATATCAGCATTATCTAAAAAAAATTTAGGAAGTATATTTTTCCTTATATTATCAATATCAATGACGTTATTTTCATTGTTCATTATAAATCTCCTTATTAAATTTTCTTATTATAATAATATTATGGAAAATATATAAATATACATAGCTAGGAGAGAGAATAAAATATAATAATGTGATACCTATTATAAAATAGAGGATTTATGAGAAAAATATAGAATAGATTATTTTGAGGTGAGTTATATGGAAATAAGAGAAAGAATAGAAAATAACGAAGACTTGACATTAATTCCAGAAGCTATTCATAGTAATAAAAGTATGGGGAGAGAGATAAAAGAAGAAGCTGATAATATTAGAACTTGTTTTATGGTGGATAGGGATAGAATTATACATTGTAAATCCTTTAGAAGATTGAAGCATAAGACACAAGTATACATACGAACTTTTGGGGATCACTATAGAACTAGACTTACTCACACTTTAGAAGTTGCACAAATAGGAAGAACTATAGGTGCAGGTATAGGATTAAATGAAATGCTTATTGAAGCAATTGCATTAGGCCATGATTTAGGACATGTTGCTTTTGCCCATAATGGTGAAGAGGTACTTAATGAATTTTTAGATGGTGGATTTAGGCATAATGAACAAAGTGTAAGAGTGGTAAAAAAGCTAGAGAAAGATGGAAAAGGATTAAATCTTACTGAAGAAGTTATAGATGGTATACTTAATCATAGTGGATTAGGACAAAAAGAAAATATAGCAAAAACATTAGAAGGTCGAATAGTAAAGTATAGTGATAAGATTGCATATTTAAATCATGATATTGATGATTCAATTAGGGCAGGATTATTACATGAAGAACAATTACCTAAGGAGATTATTAAAGTATTAGGGAAAAATCATTCGGAGAGAATACATGTACTTATTAATGATATGATAAATGAAACAACAGAAAATTTAAAAAATGGTAAATACGATATTAAGCAAAGTGATGAAGTTAAGGAAGCAATGATTGAATTAAGAAGATATATGTTTAAAAATATTTATTTAGCCGATGTTTTAAAGGAGGAGCGTGGTAAAGCAAAATTTATATTGACACATGTAATAGATTATTTTTATAAACATAGTGAAGAATTGCCTAATCTTTATAAAGAAATTGCAAATGAAGAAGGATTAAAAAGAGGCGTTGCAGATTATATAGCAGGAATGACAGATGATTATTGTATTTCAACATTTAATAAAATATATGTTCCAAAGTTTGTAATTTATTAGTAAAAAAGTTGTATAATACAAAAAAATTGGGAACAATAAATTTTGTAGAAGAAAAAGGATTTTAAGAATTGAGATAGAATTAATAATATTAGGGTAGAATAACAATAAAAATTCTATGAGTATGACATAATAAAATAAATTTAATTAAAAAAGTTAGAAGGAATTTATAATAATATGTCGAAATGTATAGAGTGGGAAAAAATATTAGGTAAGGAGGGATCTCCTTGCAGATTTCTGAAGAGATTTTAGAAAAAATAAAATCACAAAATGATATTGTAGATGTAATTTCTGAAAGGGTTAGACTAAAGAAGGCTGGTAGAAACTTCACGGGACTATGCCCTTTTCATAATGAAAAAACACCTTCTTTCTCAGTATCTCAAGAAAAGCAAATTTATAAGTGTTTTGGATGTGGAGAAGCTGGAAATGTCATTTCCTTTGTGATGAAAGATAAAAATTTACCTTTTATTGAAGCTGTTAAATATTTAGCTAATAGGGCGAATATTCCTTTGAAATTAGGAAATGGAGAACAAAGCCAAAGTAATAGAAAAAAAGAGTTGTTATATAAAGTAAATGTTGAGGCAGCAAAGTTCTTCTTTTCAAATCTTATGAATAACCAAAATGCAAAAGAATACTTTTTAAATAGGGGAATTAAAGAAGAAACAATTAAAAAGTTTGGCTTAGGATATGCCAATGATAGTTGGAATAGTTTAATGTTCTATTTAAGAAAAAAAGGCATTAATGATGGGTTATTAGAAGAAGCAGGTCTTATTTCTGTTAATAAAGAAAAAGGTAGAAAATATGATAGGTTTAGAAATAGGGTTATGTTCCCGGTGTTTGATTATCAAGGTAAGGTAATTGGATTTGGTGGAAGAGTATTAGATGATTCAAAGCCTAAGTATTTAAATTCACCTGAAACTTTAGTTTTCCAAAAAGGTACTAATTTATATGGATTAAATTTTGCTTTAAAGCATAATATGAGCGAGAGGTATTTTGTTATCGTAGAAGGATATATGGATTTAATATCATTGCATCAATATGGTATAACTAATGTCGTTGCATCTTTAGGAACTGCTTTAACAATTAATCAAGCAAGATTACTAAAGAGATATGCAGATAAGGTTGTAATTTCTTACGATGCTGATTTAGCAGGGCAGATGGCAACATTAAGAGGTCTTGAAATTTTAAGGACTGCAGGTTTTGATGTTAGGGTATTAAGTATCCCTCAAGGAAAAGACCCTGATGAATATGTCAGAAGTAATGGAAGAGAGGCATTTTTAAAATTAATAAATAATGCGGAGCCATTAATAGACTATAGAATTAAGAAGGCTGAAGAAGGAATTGATTTTAAAAATAGTCAATCCGTAATTTTATATTCAAAGAGAATAATGGATATAATTTCAGATTTGGATCCTATAGAAAAAGATGTTTATATTAAAAAGGCATCTGAAAATACTGGCATAAAAGAGCAGGCGTTGTATGATATCCTTAAAATTAAAATGAAAGATAATAGAGAAAATGATTTTAGGAATAATAAGGAAGAAGATAGGTCAAAATTATATGTAGAACCTGGATTTTTAAAAGCAGAAAGAACACTATTAAAAATGATGCTTGAAAATGAAGAGTATTTACAGTATATAGAGGAAAGAATATCAGAAAACGACTTTATTTTGCTAGAACATAAAGAAATTTTCACTGTTATTATATTGGGAAAAGGGGAAAATATAAATAACATAGAATCATTTATAGAATCAAGACTAAGCAATGCAAAAAGTATTGGAGAATTAGTTAAGATTAAAGAAGAGAATATATTCTTTGCTGATAATATAAAAGTACAAATTGATGATTTAATTAATGAAATACATTCGTATAAATTGAAGCAAAGAATCGATCAACTGAGAAAAGAGCAAAAAGAACTTGAGAATCAAGGTAAAATTGAAGAATCAATTAAATTAGCCATTGAATTAGCAAGTATTACAAAAAAGTTGAAAGAGAGTAAGAGAGTGTAGTTGGTCATATAACGAAAGGAGGTAGTCAGCTAGTGGAAGAAAAAACAAAAGTAAATAAGAATAAGCCTAAGGATGGTCAAGATAGAAATAATAGAATGAGTATCGTAAAGAATTTACTTGACAAAGGTAAAAAGAATGGGGTACTAACATATCAAGAAATATTAGATGAGGTAGAAAATATAGATTTAAGTCCAGAACAAATTGAAAAAATTTATGAGGTACTTGAATCAATGGGAATCGAAGTTCAAGGTGTAGCCAATGATGTTGACATTATTGAAGAGGAGATTGATTTATCAGTACCAGAGGGTATTGCAATTGATGACCCAGTAAGAATGTATTTAAAGGAAATAGGTAAAGTTCCACTATTATCATCTGAAGAAGAAATGGAGCTTGCTAAGCAAATTGAAGAAGGAAGTCAGTATGCTAAAAAGAAGCTTGCTGAAGCCAATCTAAGACTTGTTGTTAGTATAGCTAAAAGATATGTTGGTAGAGGAATGTTATTCTTAGACTTAATTCAAGAAGGAAACCTTGGATTAATTAAAGCGGTAGAAAAGTTTGACTTTAGAAAGGGATTTAAATTTTCTACTTATGCTACATGGTGGATAAGACAAGCGATTACTAGAGCCATAGCTGATCAAGCAAGAACAATAAGAATACCAGTTCATATGGTAGAAACTATTAACAAGTTAATAAGAGTTCAAAGACAATTATTACAAGAATTAGGTAGAGATCCTTTCCCTGAGGAAATTTCTAAAGTTATGGATCTTCCAGTAGAGAAGGTAAGAGAAATTCAAAAGATTGCTCAAGAGCCAGTTTCACTTGAAACACCTATTGGTGAAGAAGAAGATTCTCACTTAGGAGACTTTATACCTGATGATGATGCTCCTGCACCAGCTGAAGCAGCCGCATTTACTATGCTTAAAGAACAATTAATTAACGTTTTAGATACATTAACTCCTAGAGAAGAAAAAGTATTAAGATTAAGATTTGGATTAGATGATGGAAGAGCAAGAACACTTGAAGAAGTTGGTAAAGAGTTTAATGTTACAAGAGAAAGAATTAGACAAATAGAAGCAAAAGCATTAAGAAAGCTTAGACATCCATCTAGAAGTAAGAAGTTAAAAGATTACTTAGATTAGTTAATTAGCACCAGAGTTGGTGCTAATTTTTGCATTAAGTAGGTAAATTTAATTAAATAAAATTTTTAAAATAGCATAACTTAATAAAGTCAAGATAAACTGAATTTTTAGCTTTAGCATAGAGTGTTAACTCTATGTGAAGATTGAAATTTGTTATGTCCCAAGGAAACTAGTCTAGTGGCTTATCTGTTATTACATCCAACCTAAAAACAGGTAGAAGTGTTATAAGAGCTAGCCATAATATAAATAATAAGCTTGGATTTAAAAATAATATAAAATATTAGAGCAAATGATTAAATAATATATATAGAGGTAGTTAAAATGGAAGTTAGTAATAGAATAGAATTTATAATCGAAAATTTAGAAAATGTAGAAGTACTTGCAGATATAGGGACTGATCATGGATATGTTCCGTTAATAGCACTAGAAAGAGGAATATGTAATAAAGCTATTGCTTGTGATATTAATAAAGACCCATTAGATAAGGCGAGATTAAATGCAATACTTGAAGGTGCTGGAGACGAATTAGAATTTAGATTAGGTGGAGGGTTTGAGCCACTAGAAGTAAATGAAGCTAATGAAGTTGTAATAGCAGGTATGGGTGGTAATTTAATCAGAGATATATTAGAAGCTGATTTAGAAAAAGTAAAATCTGCTGAATATTTAATTTTAGTGCCAGCACAAAATCCAGAGGTATTAAGAGAGTATTTATATAAAAATAATTATGAGATTATAAAGGAAGACTTATGCCTTGATGAAGGAATATATTATGAATTATTTAAAGTAAGAAGTGCAGAAGGTCAAACAACTGAACTTGATAGTATATATTATGAAATAAGTCCAATATTATTAAGAAGTAAACATTCATTAATGAAAGATTTCTTACAAAATAAAATAGATGAATATAATAAAATTTTAGGATTTATAACTGAAGCAACTGTAAGTGCAAATAAGAGAAGAGAAGAAATAAAAGAGAAAATTAGTATTATAACTAGTATGTTAAATTATTTATAAGGTGATTTTATGATAAAAGTAAATAATGTTATTAAAGAAATGGAAACATTAGCACCAATATGCTTAAAAGAAGATTTCGATAATGTTGGTTTAATGGTTGGGGATAGAAATAAAGAAGTTAAAAAAGTGTTATTAGCATTAGATTGTACTTTAAAGGTAATTGAAGAAGCAAAAGACGAAAATGTTGATTTAATTATAACTCATCATCCTCTTATTTTTAGAAAGCCTAGTAGTATTACAACTGATACTTTGCAAGGTAAAAAAATAATAGAACTTATAAAAAATGATATTTCTCTTTATGCAAGCCATACCAATTTAGATTCAGTAGAAAATGGATTAAATCATACTATTGTTTCTATATTAGGATTTAATGACTCTATAATATTAGAAAAGAATAATAGAGATGATAGTGCTGGATTAGGGAGATTAGTATCTTTAGATGAAGAAATATCTTTAGAAGAGCTAGTAAGTAAAATTAAAGGTGCTTTAAATATATCTAATTTAAGAGTTGTTAAAGGTAAAGATAAAGTTTCTAAAATTGCAATAATAAATGGTAGTGGTCAAGATTTTATTGCTAAAGCAGTTTCAAAGGGAGCTGATTGTATTATTACTGGTGATACAACATATCATTTTGCTTCTGATTATAAGGAAATGGGAATAAACATATTAGATGTTGGACATTTCGCATCTGAGCAAGTTACTTTCTTTAACGTAATGGAAAGATTAAAGGAAAAGTTTTCTGATGTTGAATTCATAACTTCTAAAGTTGAAGAGGATCCATTTAGTTTTTATTAAAAATATAAGGTATAAGTTTTACTAAAATGTAAGACTTATACCTTTTTTCTTTATTTGAAATTAAATTGTCAGTTTTATAGTAAAAAAGAAAAAACACTAGACTCAAACCTAGTGTTTTTCATGATGCGAGATAATCCGTAAGCGGAGTTCTGTATTAAGCAATCATCTATCTAGGCTTACTGTTACCAGTAAGCTCAAGCGACACACCACATGGCGGGACGGGCAATCCCATAATGCCATTACTCGGTCTTGCTCCAGGTGGGGTTTACATAGCCATGATGTCACCACCATGCTGGTGAGCTCTTACCTCGCCTTTCCACCCTTACCAGTCATATAAAATGAACTCAGTTAAAAAACTTCTGGCGGTATATCTCTGTTGCACTATCCTTCAAGTCGCCTTGACTGGCCGTTAACCAGCACCCTGCCCTATGGAGCTCCGACTTTCCTCTCCTAGCTTAAAGCTAGCAGCGATTGCATGTATTACTCGCAGGATTTATAATAACATAAATTTTTTAATAATACAAATTTTTTTTTAGACAAAAGATAAAATAATAAACAACATGATTATTATTATCCAACTATAGATACCAATTCCAGAAAAAAGTAATGTAATTCCAATAAGTATTAAAATACATATTCGAGCTTTAGGATTTGGACAATTCGGTTGTTTAGGTTTTGAAGAAGGTGTTTTAATAGCACAAATTATATCATTAACAGTTTCCCTGACTACTTTACCCCAATCAGTTTTCTTTGACAATTATTTCAACTCCAGAAATTTATATTACTATAATATATGCATTTTTATTGTGACAATAACAAAAAATTATTAATACTTTATTACGTTAATAGAAATTTAATAGTAAATTAATATGAAATTATGAAAAGTTATTTTATAATAAATAAATGATAAGAAAGTTAATTCATATAAGAGGAGTGGATTATAAATAGTGAATAAAAATAAAAAATCCTATATAGCTATTTTTATTATTATAGCAATTGCATTGAGTATTATAGGGGTTAAAACTTTAGCTAGTAATTTAAATATAGATTTTAGTGTAGATTCTTTAAGGCAGTTGATTGATTCTATGAAATATTCAGAATTTATATTTGTAATATTATGGTGTATTAGATTAATTAGTCTTATTCCCGGTGTTACATTAATGATATTAGGAGGATTGATTTTTGAACCAGAAAAGGCAGTTATACTATCATTAGTGGGAGTTTTAATAAGTGATATAATAGTTTTTTTTGTTGCGAGAATTAATTTATTTAAAGGATTGAAAGAAAAAATCAGCGAAAAGCATCCAGAAATAATAGAACTTATTGATTCATACAATTATAAGATACTTGAAGTAGGTGTTTTGTGCCCTGTGGCGCCTACAGATATAATAGTGTTTGTATCATCATATATGGGGATTAGTTTTAAGAAATTTACCTTAATATTTACAGTGTCAAATATGCCTGCTATATTTTTATATAGTTATTTAGGGGAAAGTTTTGATGGCTCTATTATTAATACTGTAATGATAGTTATTACTTTGATAATAACAGGAGTTTTTTCTATAAAGTTATGGAATGAAATGAAATATAAATTAATAAAAGATAATTGATATAAAAGGCAAGTTAACCTTATAAAGATTAATTTGCCTTTTTCTATTCTATAGTTGTTAATGAATCCATTAGCTCTCTAACTTTCCATTCATTCTTTAAATCAGTCATAGTAAGAATCGTATCGCCAGCTTTAATAAGAGTATTTCCTTTTGGAACAATAGAAACTTCATCACGCTTAATTGAAACAATAAGAGTGTTTTCAGGTAGTTTAAGATTATTTAAGTATGTTTTTTCTATTTTGGAACCAAAGTGAACTACGTTAGTAATAATAATTTTTTTTGTACTTTTACTGTGATATTCATTAATATTATTTTTAAGTAAAAGTCTTTTAAGTAATGAGTCATATATAGGAGTACTTTTTAGTAAATCAGCAACTATATATGAAATTATAGATACCACTGAAAGTGATAATAAATGTGTAAATGACCCAGTCATTTCTGTAATAAGAATTATTCCTGTAATAGGAGCTCTAACTATTGCAGTAAAGTACCCAGCCATAGAAATTATAATAAAATTATTAAATAGTGTAGGACTTATTCCAAGATAATTAATTGCAATATAACCAAATACTGCACCAAAGGTTCCACCAATAATTAGAAGTGGAAAGAAAATACCACCAGGAGCACCAGAACCAAAGGATATAATAGAAAATAAAAATTTTGCTACAAGCATTAATAAAAGTAAGCTTAAAGTTGTTGTTAAAGACAATTCTTCAACTATTGCATGACCACCACATAAAACTATAGGAAATAATAAGCCTAAGATTCCTGCAAGTAAAAAAGGTATCATTAGCTTTATTGAAGTAGAACATTTTAATTTAGCATATAAATCTTGCGTCTTTAATGTTATCCAGTTATAAAAAGCACCGAAAATTCCTAAGCAAATTCCTAATATTAATAATATCCAATAATTATTTAAAGGAATAGCTTGAGAGGTTGAGAAGTTAAATACTGGATTTAATCCGAAAAACTGTTTTGAAATAAAATCAGCAACAACCGCAGCCGTGATTGTTGATATTAATACAAGAGGTGAAAAATATTTATAAATTTCCTCTAGAGAAAATAAGACACCTGATAATGGGGCATTAAATGCTGCAGCTAATCCAGCAGTAGCACCACTGCTTATAAGAAGTCTTCTTTCAAGTCTTGTACTTTTGAATTTTTTACTTACTATATCACCTACGCTGGAGCCAAGTTGTACAGAAGGACCTTCTCTTCCTAGAGATAAACCAGAGACAATACAAAGTGTGCCTCCAATAAATTTATTGATTATAATTGAGAGAGGTCTATTTTTTATATATCCTCCCATTACACCTTTAACTTGTGGAATACCACTTCCACTTATGTAGGGTTCTTTATCTATTAGTTTTCCTATAAAAAAGGCTAATAGTATTAAAATGATGAACCATATTGGTATAAGATATTTTTTATCTTTAATAAATGAATAAATAAAAAATGAAAAATCTTCTGCATAGGATAATGCAAATCTATATAATACAACTACAAAAGCAGCAATAATTCCAACGAGAAGACCTTTAAGGACTAGTTTAGAATGATGTTCTCTATCGTTAGTGATTATATCAAAGTTTTTCATTTTATTATCACCTCCAATTAAATTGATATAATACTAGTATAGCATTAGTAAAAGTTTTCATGAAAATATAAATAAAATAAATATAAGAGGAAATTATTAGAATATAAATTATTGCAACTTCAATAGTTTTATTATTATCAGTTATTGGATAAAGAAATACTATTAATAATAAAAAAGTTTTTTATATAAATAATAAAGGTTATAATAAAAATAAATGAAGTATAATTAGAATTTCTGAATAAAGGCCATTAATTAAGCAATAATTGAGGGGGAAGCAAATGAAAAAATTAAGTCATGGTTGTACATTAGATTGTGCAGATTGTTGTAAATTTAATGTATATATAGATAAAAATGAAGTAGTAAAAATAGAAGGAGATGAAGGACATCCTTATACTAAGGGATTTATATGTAAGAAAGGTTTAGCGCATTTAAAAAGAGTAAATCATGAGAAAAGATTATATAATCCTTTATTGAAAGTAAATGGAGAATGGAAAGAAATATCTTTTAAGGAGGCCATAGATATTATGGCAAAAAGATTAAAAGATTATAAAAATGAATTTGGAAGCAGATCTATTTTATATTATGAGCAATATGGAAATGGTTCATTATTAAAAAGTATAGGTGAAAAATTCTTTAATTTTTATGGTGGTGTTAGTTTAGCCAAGGGTGGACCTTGTTGGAGTGCAGGAATTGCGGCACAAAAATTAGATTTTGGAGATTCTAAAAGTCATTCATTAGAAGATATGATGAATAGTAATAATATTTTTGTATGGGGTAAAAACCCTGCTAATACAACAATACATACTATGCAAATGATAAGAAAAGCTAAAGCAAATGGAAGCAAAATAATAGTTATAGATCCAATAGAAACTGCAACTGCAACCTTAAGTGATAAATATATTAGAATTAAGCCAAATGGAGATTTAGCCCTAGCATTAGCAATAGGAAAGGTAATAATTGAAAATGAATTTTTTGATGAAAAGTATATAAAATCATATGTTAATGGATTTGAAGAATATAAAGAATATGTTTTATCTTTAAATATTGAAGAGTTAAGTCTTGAATGTGGAGTAGAAATTAATGAAATTAATGAATTAGTAAGATTATATTGTGAAAAGTATTCTACTATTTTATTAGGTTTTGGAATGCAGAAATATAAAAATGGCGGAATTACTATTAGAGCAATAGATGCTTTAGGCGCTATAACAGGACAAATAGGATTTAGTGGTGGGGGAGTAAATTATGCTAATAAAGTTTATCCTAAAATATTAAATAGTGATCCTTATAATAGTGAAAAAGCAGCTTCTAATAGATATTTTTATACTAGTGAGATTAATGAGTTTATAGAAAAATGTTCTTTAGGTAAAACATATTACAAGAATGATATTTTTATCTGTAATAAAGATAAGGAAAGTGATTATGACTTAAACATTCCAATAAAAATGGCTGTAATAACTAAAAGCAATTTAGTAAATCAGCTTCCAAATGTAAATAAATTGAAAAAGTCCCTATCTAAGATAGATTTTAAGGTGTGCTTTGATATGTTTATGACTGATACTGCAAAGGTATGCGATTTGATTATACCAACGAGTAGTCAACTTGAAAGTGAAGATTTATTATTTAGTTCAATGATGAATCCTTATTTAATATACAATGAGAAATTAATAGAACCTAGGGAAAAATTAATGGATGAATATTATTTCTTCATGGAATTAGCAAAGGAAATGAACTTAAATGATTATCCCTATGTAGAAAAGACAGATTATTTAGAAAAAGTAATAGAGCCATTAAAACATATTAATAGTAATATAAATTTAGAGTTTATAAAAAGTAACTATCTTACTTTACATAAAAATATTGCTTGGGAAGATAAAAAGTTTATGACTAAAAGTAGGAAATTTGAAATTATAAGATTATATGATCTTAATAATAAAGTTAAATGTAGTGAAAATAAAGCAAAGATAAGATTATTAACTAATCATGGAAGAGATAGTTTATCAAGTCAACATTTTATAGATGAAGAGGGAATGTCTATTGCATATATTAATGAAAATATGTCAAAAAGTTTAGATATAGATAATGATGAAATAGTATATTTAAAGTCAGAGAATGGACAAATAAAAGTAAGGATAAAAATAGATAGTTCAATTAGTGATAAAGTTGTAATGATGTTTGTTGGTTGGTGGGAAAAACATGGTAATCCTAATGTTTTAACTAATAGTGGTATTTCAGATATTGGTGGACAAATTACTTATAATGAAACTTTTGTGGATATAATTAAAATATAGTGATTAATTTATGAGTCAGCATTTTATGCTGACTTTTTCTTTTAAGTAAAGTTGCAAATTTATAATTTTGATAATTGAAATTACTAATATGGTTCAATATGATTATGAGCTTCTCTATGAAATCAATATAAAGCAACAATATAATAAACAAAAGATAAAAATATCTATAAAATAATAGACAAAAATAGAAAGTATCTATATAATAATTTTAAGAGCAAGAAAAGGAGTAAGAGAAAATGAGCAATGAAAATAAAAATGAGTTATGGGATTCAAAGATAGAAGATATAAAAAAGGGCTATATAGAAAGAGATGAGTATTATAAATGTTTAATTTGTAATGAAGTTTATACAAAGGGGAGGATTTATGAAGTTAATTCATATTTATATGAAGCTAAAAAAGCTATGGAACTGCATATAAAAGAATATCATAAGTCTATGTTAGATTATTTGTTAAATATGAATACAGCATATACAGGTATTACTGAAGTGCAGAGAGAGTTAATTGTTTTAATTGTACAAGGATTAAGTGATAAAGAAATAGCTAATAAACTTGGTGTAGCTGCATCTACAGTTAGAAATCATAGATATAAGCTAAGAGAAAAGGAAAAGCAAGCAAAATTATTCTTATCAATGATGGAATTATTAGCGTCTCATACAAGTAAAAATATTTGTAAAATGGATAATGAAGAAATATGTGATTCACATGCTGGTGCAACAACATTAGATGATAGGTATAACATTACAGATAAAGAAAAATTACAAACTGTTAAAAGTTATATGACAGAAGAAGGAGCACTTAAAAATTTCCCTGCAAAGGAAAAAAAGAAAATTATAATTTTAGAAGAAATAATGAAAAATTTTCGTAAGGGTAAAATCTATTCTGAAAAAGATATAAATAAAACATTAAAAAGAATATATGAAGATAATGCTACTATAAGAAGATATTTAATTGAATATGGATTTTTAGATAGATCAAAGGATTGTAGCAAGTATTGGGTAAAGGAATAAAGGATTAGGAAAAAACTTTTGGAAACTGCTATAAAATTTCTAGTTGATAAAAATGTTGATAAAATAGGACTAATAGTAATTGAGAAAAATAAGGTAGCTTATGAACTATATAAAAAGAGAGGATTTATAAAAGAAAATACCATAATTGAGTGGATAGAACTATAAATATAATAAAATCCAAAGATGTAATTAATATATCTTTGGATTTTGTTATTGAAATAATTAAATTACATACTATTGGGGAACTATATTAATGTAGCAAGTATTAATAAGTTTAAGGGAGGTGTAATTTATGCAAATAACATTTAATGGTGATCCTATTACTCTTGTTGGAAACATGCTTAAAGTAGGAGATGATGCACCTGATTTCTTAGTGGTAGATAACACTTTAAAAGATGTAAAGTTGAATGACACAAAAGGAAAAAGAATATTTGTAACTGTACCATCAATAGATACTTCTGTATGCGATATGGAGGTAAGAAAATTTAATGAAGAAGCTTCAAAATTAAATGATGTTACAGTATATGTAGTATCAATGGATTTACCATTTGCACAAGTAAGATGGTGTGGAAATGCTGGTGTTGATAGAGTAAAAACAGTATCAGATTTTAAACAAAAAAGCTTTGGTAAACAATATGGAACATTGATACAAGAGTTTGGATTTTTAACTAGGGCTATATTTGTAGTAGATGAAAATAATAAAATTACATATGTTGAATATTGTAATGATGTAATAAATGAACCCAATTATGAAAAGGTATTGGATGCTGTAAAATAATTTTTATAAAAGGAGATTTTATTATGAGTATAAAAGAATCAATCGAAGAAATGAAAATTCATCATGAAGAAAGAAAAGAAGAGAGACATGAAAGACATGAAGAGAAAAAATTTGCTCATGAAATAAAACATCAAATGAAAGAAGAGGAAAGAGAAGAAAAAAAGGCACAAAGAGAAAAACAACATGAATTAAAGAAGGAATTTAAAGAAGAAGAAAAAGGAGCTGAAAAGATAGCAAAGGATTTAGATAAAGAAATAAGAAAGTATGAAAAAGAAGAAAGAAAGGAACAAAAAGAATTTGCTCATGAATTAAAAAAGCAAATGGAAAAAGAAACTGAATAAAAGAAATTAGCATAAAGGCATATAGAGAGTTGTTTTCTATATGTCTTTTAGTTTATTATATATTATGTAAAAAATATCATTTTAATAATAGTTTTAGATAAATATACAAAATAAAGGTAACATATTTGTAAATATTGCATATGGATGAAAACAGTTACAGGTTGTACAATAAATATATCAAATGAAGTTAATAAATTTAGAAGTTGATTTATGGGAGGAATAAAAAATGGCAAATTTATCATTACAACATATTTATAAAATATATCCAGGGGATGTAACAGCAGTTAAAGATTTTAATTTAGAAATTGAAGACAAAGAGTTTATTGTATTCGTTGGACCATCAGGATGTGGTAAGTCAACAACTTTAAGAATGATTGCAGGGCTAGAAGATATTTCTAAAGGGGAATTATATATAGGGGACAAGCTAGTTAACGATGTTGAACCAAAGGAAAGAGATATAGCAATGGTTTTCCAAAACTACGCATTATATCCACACATGACAGTATTCGATAACATGGCATTTGCATTAAAATTAAGAAAAGTTCCAAAAGCTGAAATAGAACAAAAAGTAACTGAAGCAGCTAAAATATTAGATATTGAACACCTATTAAAGAGAAAGCCAAAAGCTTTATCAGGAGGTCAAAGACAAAGAGTTGCATTAGGAAGAGCTATCGTAAGACATCCAAAAGTATTCTTAATGGATGAGCCTTTATCAAACTTAGATGCTAAATTAAGAGTTCAAATGAGAACAGAAATAACTAAGTTATATAGAAAGTTACAAACTACATTTATATATGTAACACATGACCAAGTAGAAGCTATGACAATGGGTACTAGAATCGTTGTAATGAAGGATGGAGTTATTCAACAAGTCGATTCTCCAATAAATATTTACAATAATCCAGCTAACCTTTTTGTAGCTGGATTCATAGGAAGCCCTCAAATGAACTTCTTAGAAGGAAAAGTAGAAAAATATGGAAATGATGTTTGTGCGGTATTTGGTGAAAATAAAATAATATTACCAGCTGAAAAGGCTCAAATATTAACAAAATCTGGATATGTTGGTAAGTCAGTAACATTTGGTATTAGACCAGAACACTTGAGTGATGATGCAGATTTAATTGCAGCTAATCCAGGAAGCATTGTAAAAGGGCATGTAGAAGTTATTGAACTTATGGGTTCAGAAAGTTATATATATACAAAATGTGGAAATAATCCGCTGAACATTAAAATTGAAGGTAGTACAGAATTAAAGATTGGTGAAGTAGCAAGTCTTTACTTAAAGGCAGAAAAGTTACATGTATTTGATAAGGAAACAGAATTAAGAGTTGTATAATAATTAATTCGTTGGAGGAGATATTGTGAAATGTATTGAGAAACTGGTAAATGAAGTGTATAACAGTTGTAAAATACCTTTCCAATTAATAATGCACGATGTAGGGGAATATTCTACACCGCAATTTGAAATTGCTCAAAATGAAGTTAATAAGAGATTTATTTATAATAACACTGAGTGCTGCATCAAAATAAATGCAGCATTTAGTGTTACACTTGATTTATTACAACTTTATGTAGAAGAAAGGTTAAATAAAGTATTTTTAAGTAAAAAGAGTATTATTTCAGCATTGTTAGATGGTAAGGAAATTGAAGAAGAAATAATTAAAGCTAGTTGGCCAGTGCTAACAAAAGATTTTGATTTAATAAATATATATATTGATAATTATAAGGATGAAATAATATCATATCTTAAACAGGGATATTCATGTAGTAAAGTAGATATTATAAATTATAAAGGTCAAATCCTTATGTTTGGAAAATTTGAAGACATGCTAGAACATGCTAAAAGCATTAAGGATACTATACAAAGTGTAATTACTTGTAAGTGTTATATTAGTTATTGCAATGTTGAAAATTATTTAACATTAAAAAAACATTATGACGATACAAGATATAAAATTGATTTAGCATTTAAATATAATATTATTGATGGAATATTTGATGCAAACAAGATTATTTTAGAGGGTATAATAGACTCAGTTTCGGAAGAAATGAAAAAAGGTGTATATGATAGGTTTGAAAAAGGAATATCAAAGTTAGATAATGAAATGATAAGAACTATGGAAGTTTTCTTTAAATGTGGATTAAATTTAAGTGAAGCTGCAAAAGAATTATATATTCATAGAAATACATTAATTTATAGATTAGATAAGATTCAAAAGTATACAAATTATGATATAAGAGATTTTAATGATGCTGTACTATTAAAGATCATATTCTTTATTTGGAAAGAAAAAAAATCTTGAGAATATTTTGAAAATAGTATATAATAACATTGAAAACGATACCGAAACTGTAAATTTAAGGGTAATTAGAATCTCCTAATATTTCTACCAATTTATTTAATTGGTGGAAATATCCTTAAATTGAGTGGGAATTATTTATCAAAACACCAATAGTATATGGGGTATTAGGAGGAGATAGTTTGAGAAATATTGATACCTTAGTTAATGAAATATATAATAATTCACAAATACCATTTCAATTGAATATTGAAGGAATTGGTAAATATACTACACCAAAATTTAAAAATGCAAATAGTACTGTGGAAAAAGCTATTAAATATAAAGGTGTAGATTATAAGGTTATGGTAAATAATCAACACAATTTAGCAATTGATTTATTAATGTTTTGTTTACAAAGTGCACTTAAAAGCATAATTATTGAAAAAGAAAATTTAATTTCTATGCTCTTAGATGATAATGAGGTGGAAAAGTCAATAATATTAGATATATGGCCACGGTTAAATGGAACATTTCAATTAATGAATATATTTGTTGAAGGAGACACTAACAATATATTAGCATGTATTAAGAAAAGTTATATAAATACCGAAGTAGAAGTTGTATTATATAATGGAAATATAATAGTAATAGGTGATTTACAAGAGACTATTAATCATGCAAAAAAAATAAAAGAAATTATAAATACACAATTTAATAAAAAATGCTATATTAGTTATTGTGAAGTAAGTAATTACAAAAAGATAAGACAAGCATATATTGAAAATCTTAAAAAAATTCAAATAGCAATTAAGTATAAAGTTAATTGTGAAATTTTTGATGACAATGAATTAATATTAGAAGTGATAGTTGATTCAATTTCAGATGAGATGAAACTTAGAATGTATGACAAATTTGCATCGAAAATATCGAATTTAGATGGAGAAATGATAAGAACTATAGAAACGTATTTCAAGTGTGGTTTAAATACAAGTGAAGCAGCTAAAGAATTGTTTATTCATAGAAATACTTTGTTATATAGATTAGATAAGATACAAAAAATAACGTCCTATGATATAAGGGAATTTAACAATGCAATGTTAATGAGGATAATGTTTTTTTATTTAGGAATAAAAAAGCAATTTTAATATTGAAAATATTAAAATTATAAGATACAATTATATTTGGAAACGGTACCGAATGGAGGGTATTTAAAACAAATATATTTAGTGAAAGTATTATTTAATCATGTATAGACATAAGTGACTCATTGGTGTAATATTTAGTAAGATTAATGAATCACTCCAATATAAAAAATGTTTTTGGTGTGGTCCATATCGTATTTTTTTAGATTTTACAGGTAACGATACCATAAATATTTTTTTGAGGAGGTATATTGATGAATATAAGGGATATCGCGAAAATATCCGGGGTTGGAGTTAGTACTGTATCCCGTGTTTTAAATAATCATCCTGATGTTAAAGAAAGTACTCGTGAAAGAGTTTTAGCAGTTATTAGAGAAAGTAATTATGTACCCAATAATAGTGCTAGAATATTAAAACAAAATAATACTAAAAATATAGGTGTTTTAGTAAAAGGGGTTTTTAATCCATTTTTCTCTGAGCTTATTAATGTTATTGGAAGCAAAATTAACGAAAAAAATTATACAATGATTTTACAACAAAATGATTATGTGTTAGAGCATGAAGTAGAAAACATAATTTCATTTGTAAAAGAAAAGAGATTACAAGGGATAATTTGCCTTGGAGGTAACTTTATTGATTTAGATGAAGATAGTTTCAAGAATATTGATGTTCCAGTAGTCTTAACGTCAGTTAATACTGTATCACCTTTAGGTAGAGATAAATATTCTACTGTGGGGATAGATAATCTTCAAGCTTCCTATTCTGCTACAGAATATCTTATAAAAAAAGGCCATACAAACATAGCATTAATGATAGGTGAGGAAAATGACTTTTGTGTTAGTTGGTGGAGATATAAGGGATATATAAAGGCTTTACGGGAATATGATATTGAAGTAAATGATGATAATTTACTTATTGGAGATTATGACACTAAAAAAGCTTACGAAGAAACATTAAAGTTTTTAAAACGTAGAAAAGATATTACTGCAATTTTTGCAATTTCAGATTTTATGGCTATAGGTGCAGCTAGAGCAGTTGTAGATAGTGGATTAGTTGTAGGTAAGGATGTATCTATATTAGGGTTTGATGGTATGGATATTAGTTGTTATTATAACCCAGGAATTTCAACTATAAAGCAACCTAAAAAAGAAATGGCTGAGAAGAGTGTAGAGATATTATTCGAACTTTTAAAGGGCAACGGAGAGAATAAACATATTTTATTAGATACAGAACTTTTAGAGAGAGAATCAAGTTCTTGTATTAATAAAAAATAAAATATTTATTAACGTAAATATAATATAATCAATTAAAATTATCGTGATAAAAGGAGCAGAATTATATGGAAAGAAGTGCAGGGGTTATAATGCATATTGCATCTTTACCAGGGAAGTTTGGTATTGGTACTTTTGGTAAAGAAGCGTATGAATATGTTGAATTTTTATTTAAATCAGGGTTAAAATACTGGCAGATATTGCCTTTGGGACAAACTGGATATGGGGATTCACCTTATCAATCATTTTCAGCATTTGCTGGAAACCCATATTTCATAGACTTTGATATTTTAAATAAAGAAGGAATTCTTAATAAAGAAGATTATGTAAATGAAAATTATGGAGATAATGAAGAATATATTGATTATGGGCGTTTATATGAAGTTAAATATATAGTATTAAAAAGAGCTTATGAAAATTTTAAAAAGCTAAATAATATAGATTTAAAAGCCAAATTTGAAGAGTTTACAAAAGAAAATGATTCATGGTTAGATGATTACTCGCTTTATATGGCAGTTAAGGGTAGATTTGGACTAGTTAGTTGGCAAGAATGGGATGAAGATATCAAGAAGAGAGAACCAGAAGCAATTAATAGATACAAAGACGAATTGTCTGATGAAATAGGATTTTGGTCTTTTATTCAATTCCTATTCTTTAGACAATGGAATGAATTAAAGAGTTATGCTAATGAAAAAGGAATAAATATTATAGGTGATATTCCTATATATGTGGCAGAAGATAGTGCTGATGTATGGAGTAATCCAGAAGCATATTTAATATATGAAGATACGTTAAAACCAATATCAGTAGCTGGATGTCCACCAGATGCTTTTTCAGAAACAGGACAACTATGGGGGAATCCTCTTTACGATTGGAACTATATGGAGAAGACAGGCTATAAGTGGTGGATTAAAAGAGTAGAAGAAAGCTTAAAGCTTTATGATGTAGTTAGAATTGATCACTTTAGAGGTTTTGAAAGCTATTGGGAAATTCCTTATGGTGAAGATACTGCTATTAATGGTAAGTGGGTTAAAGGACCTGGAATTAAATTATTTAAGGCAATTAAAGAAACATTAGGTGAAATAAATGTTATTGCAGAAGATTTAGGGTATTTAACAGATGAGGTTATTGATTTCTTACAAGAAACAGGATTCCCAGGAATGAAAGTATTACAATTTGCTTTTGATGCAAGAGAAGAAAGTAATTATTTACCTCATACTTATACAAGAAATTGTATAGCATATACAGGAACACATGATAATGATACTTTTAGAGGATGGTTTGAGTTAACAGGAAGTAAGAGTGATGTTGAGTATTGTAAAGAGTATTTAGCATTATCAGAAGAAGAAGGATATAACTGGGGCTTTATAAGAGGAGCATGGAGTAGTGTTGCAAATGTTTCAGTAGCATTAATGCAAGACTTCTTAAATCTTGGAAATGAGACAAGGGTTAACTTCCCATCAACTTTAGGAAATAACTGGAAATGGAGAGCTAAAGAAGGTAGTTATAATACTGAATTAGCAGATAAAATTTACAAGTATACAAAAATGTATGGAAGATGTTAATTATAATAAAGGACTATTGCGTAAATGCAATAGTCCTTTGATTTTTTATTCATCATATATCAGTTACATATAACATAAATATAAATATATAAATTTATATTTTATGAGGCAAGGGTATGAATAAGAAATGTGTATATGATTTTTTTATAGGATTGCTTGCGCTTATGTTAACGTTAATGTTGATTATAGAAATTTTCATTAATATTCCCAAAGAGGTAAGTTGGACATTTTATTATATTGATAATATAGTCAGATTGATATTTATAGGTGATTACGTTACAAGACTTGCAATAAGTAAAGAAAAAAGGAAATTTATAAAAGAAAATTTAATAGATTTGTTTTCAATATTTTCTATAAGATTTTATGTTAGAGTTTTAGGTTTTACTATTATTCCTTCAAAAGTTAATTCTTCATATTGTATAAAAGCTATTAAATCTATTATGTTAATTATTTGTGCAATAAAATTTAAAATAAGAGTCAAGGATGAAATTAGAAAAAGTAGGTTAAATTTTTTATTAGTTGTTTCTACTATTTTTATAGTAATAGGGGCTGTATTAATATCTATAGTTGAAGGTATGTCAATAGGAGATGCTTTATGGTGGAGTTTTGTAACATTTACTACGGTTGGGTATGGTGATATTTTATTAAAAACTCAATTAGGTAAAGCAATTGCTGTTTTATTAATGATTATAGGTATAGGTGTTATAGGAGTTATAACAACTAGTATTACATTATACATAATAAATGGCGGTAAAAAGATAGAAAAAACATATGAGGAAAAAGTCATTGAAGATATTAAGAGTATGCTTGATAATTTTGATGATTTAAGTAATGAGGATTTAGACAATATTGTAAAGATACTAAAGGCTTTAAAGAAATAAATGGAAAAATATACTTGAAATTAATTTATTAATAACATAAAATTATATTATAGTTTTTAAATTTTGCGCAGGTGTGCTGGAATAGGCAGACAGGATAGATTGAGGGTCTATTGAGGGATTCCTCGTGTGGGTTCAAGTCCCACCATCTGCACCAATAATAGAACTGCATCAAAGGTATATGTGAATATATTTTTGATGTGGCTCTTTTTTTATAGAAATTTTCGGGAGGATTTATAAATGAAAAAAATAGTAATACTTGATGGTAAAACTTTAGGAGATATTAGTATAGAAAAACTTAATGAAATTGGAGAAGTGCAATATTATGAAGCTACAGATGAAAGTCAAGTAGTTGAAAGAATAAAGGATGCTAATATAATATTAACTAATAAAGTAGTGTTAAATAGAAATAACATGAAAGATGCAAAAAATCTTGAATTCATTGCAGAAACAGCTACAGGATTTAATAACATAGATATAGATTATGCTAAAGAGCATAAAATAGGGGTAGCTAATGTAGCTGGATATTCAACAAATGCTGTAGTTCAACATACATTTGCTAGTGCACTAGGACTATTAGATCAAGTAGTATATTATGATAGGTATGTAAAGGAGGGTGAATATTCAAAATCAGGATCTTTTACATGTTTAAATAAACCTTATTATGAAATTGAAAATAAAGTATGGGGAATTATAGGTCTAGGAGCAATAGGAAATAGGGTAGGAAAGATAGCAGAAGCTTTTGGTGCGGAGGTAATATATTATTCTACTTCTGGCAAAAACTCTTCTACTCAATTTAAAAAAGTATCTTTTGAAGAGTTATTAGAAAAAAGTGATATTATTTCTATACATGCTCCATTAAATGAAAATACAAAGGGATTAATTAATTATGAAGCATTAATTAAGATGAAGAGTAGTGCAATACTAGTAAATATGGGCAGAGGGCCTATTGTTGTAGAAAAGGATTTAGCTAGGGCTATTGAGGAAGAGCAAATAAGAGGGGCTGCGCTAGATGTCTATGAGACAGAGCCAGTTGGTGAAGATAATATTTTATTATCAATAAAAAATAAAGATAAGCTTCTTTTATCACCACATATTGCATGGGCAAGCATAGAGGCGCGTGAAAGATTATTTAATGAAGTTGTAGAAAATATTAAAGCTTTTTATAATGGAAAAGATAGAAATAGAGTTGATAAATAAAATAATTATGTTCATTGACAAATATAAAGCAATATAGTAATATTATAGAAAATAAAATAAATATTGCTAGGAATGAGAGTAGTAAAGAATCCATGGTTTTTCAGAGAGTAGACGGTTGCTGCGAGTCTATAAATTATATTTTTGAACTCGCTCATGAGCTATAAGGGTGAACTTTTAGTAGCTCTTATCGGTTAATACCGTTATTTTAATTAAGTATAAATTTTGGATGGTACCGCGTAAATACGCTCCAATGGAGGGTAATATTACGCGTTTTTTTTATTTATTACAATAATATGTTACTAATTTATTTTGTTTATATATAAGGGGGCATTTATACATGTTAAATTACAGTAAGTATAGGAGATTTGAAACAATCAGTTTGAAGGAAAGAACATGGCCAAATAATGTTATTGAAAAAGCACCAATTTGGTGTAGTGTTGATTTAAGAGATGGAAATCAAGCTCTTATAAATCCAATGAATATAGATGAAAAAGTAGAATTCTTTAATATGTTAGTTAAATTGGGGTTTAAAGAAATTGAAGTTGGTTTCCCTTCATCATCTCAGATTGAATTTGATTTTTTAAGAAGATTAGTAGAGGATAATTGTATTCCTGATGATGTAGTAGTACAAGTATTAACTCAGGCAAGGCCACATTTAATAGAAAGAACTTTTGAAGCTTTACAAGGAGTAAAACAAGCTATAGTTCATATATATAATTCAACTTCAGTTTTACAAAGAGATGTAGTATTCAATATGAGTAAAGAAGAAATAAAGAATATTGCAGTTGAGGGGACAAAGCTTGTAAAAAAATATACTTCTGATTTTGAGGGGAAAATATTTTTAGAATATTCACCTGAAAGTTTTACTGGAACAGAAGTAGAATATGCATTAGAAGTTTGTGATGCAGTTGCTGATGCTTGGGGTGCAACTAGTGAAAATAAGATTATTATAAATTTACCATCAACAGTACAAATGGATACACCAAATGTATTTGCTGATCAAATAGAATATATGTGTCAAAATTTTAAGAATAGAGATAGAATTATTGTTAGTGTTCATCCGCATAATGATAGAGGTACAGGTGTTGCTGATGCTGAGTTAGCTTTATTAGCAGGAGCAGATAGAGTTGAAGGAACATTATTTGGTAATGGAGAAAGAACAGGTAATGTAGATATATTAACGGTTGCATATAATATGTTTTCACATGGAGTTAATCCAATGTTAAATCTTGAAAATATAAATGATATAATTGAGATTTATGAAAGATGTGTAAAAATACCAGTACCGGTTAGACATCCTTATGCAGGAAATTTAGTATTTACTGCATTTTCAGGTTCACATCAAGATGCAATAAATAAAGGGATGAAGAAATATGAAGAAAGAGGCTCAAAAATATGGCAAGTACCATATTTGCCTGTTGATCCAAGTGATCTTGGAAGAGAATATGAACCATTAGTTAGAATTAATAGTCAATCAGGTAAAGGTGGAGTTGCATTTGTAATGGATTATTGTTTTGGATTTAAATTACCTAAATCAATGCAACAGGAATTTGCAGAAGTGGTACAAAAAATTTCTGAGAAAAAAGGTGAAGTTCAGCCAAACGAAATTATGGATGCATTTAAAGAGCAGTATTTATCTTTACAGGAACCTTTTAAATTAATAAGTATTTCTATATCAGATATCAATAGTGATACAGAGAAAACAACGAAAGTAAATGCTGTTATTAATTATAAAGGAGAAGAACGTGAAATAGAAGGTATAGGTAATGGACCAATAGATTCATTAGGTAAAGCATTATCTAATAGTAAATTAATAGATGTTAGTATAATTGATTATAAGGAACATGCATTGAGTACAGGTTCTGAAGCTGAAGCAGCAGCATATGTTTATATGAGTAGAAATGATACTAACAAAAAGACATTTGGTGTTGGAGTTGATAGTAATATTACGAGAGCTTCAATAAAGTCTATAATAAGTGCTTTAAATAGATTGTATGGAAGTAAATAAAAATTTTTATATTGATTGATTTGAAATTTATGTATATAATAAGCTTTATAAGTTAATATGTTCGGTTGAAGGTAATGGGAGAGCGATTTAGATCCACCGAAGAAGTAAATCTTTCAGGTATTAGGACCGTTACTGGACGAGCCTCTGGAGAGACTCATAAGAGCACCGAAGGAGCAAGGTTTAATTTAAAGTTAAACTGAAACTCTCAGGTAAAAGGACAGGGGATTAAGATTAGTTAAAAGTTAATAGTTAATAGTTAGTAGTTAAGGTTTAAACTCATTATTGAGTTTATTAGTTTTATCTTATGGATAGTAATTTACAACCAATTTTTAGGTTAGGGATAACAAGGAATAAGATTTAGATAACGAATTCTAATATTAAGATTGCATAAAAATTTAATCTTAATATTAGAAATTCACTTTATATTAAAAAATTCAGGTTACCTGAATTTTACCTTAGCGCCTAACTAAAAACTCTTAACTAAAAACTAACTCTAATCTCCTCCTATAAATTTATAATTTTAAGGAGGATTTTTTTATGGAATTTTTAAATGGAGTTGAAAAAGTATTAAATAGTATTGATGGGATAGTATGGGGGCCACCTTTGCTAATATTATTAGTAGGAACAGGAATATACTTTACTTTTAAATTAAAGTTAATACAAGTATTTAAATTACCACTAGCACTTAAATATTTATTTGTTAAAGATAATGAAGAAGGTGATGAAGAGGCAAAAGGTGATGTATCAAGTTTTGCGGCATTATGTACTGCTTTATCAGCTACAATAGGGACAGGAAACATCGTTGGTGTAGCAACGGCTATTGCAGCAGGGGGACCAGGAGCTTTATTTTGGATGTGGATTGCTGCATTTTTTGGAATGGCAACTAAATATGCAGAAGGAGTTTTAGCTATAAAATATAGGGAAGTAGATGAAAATGGACAAATGTCAGGTGGACCTATGTATTATATAGAAAAAGGTCTTGGTAATAAATTTTTAGCTAAAATGTTTGCTGTGTTTGGCGTAGGGGTAGCACTTCTTGGAATAGGTACATTTGGACAAGTAAATTCTATATCTAAAGCAGCATTAATATCTTTTAATATTCCTTTATGGTGTACTGCTATTATAGTAACTGTATTAGTTGCATTAGTAACTTTAGGTGGTATAAAAAGAATATCAAATGTTGCTGAAAAGATTGTACCATCAATGGCTATATTATATATATTAGGTGCATTATTAGTATTAGGATTTAATTTAAAAGAAATACCTTCAGCAATAATGTTAATAATAAATAGTGCATTTAATCCAAAGGCAGCATTAGGTGGTACAGCAGGTATTACTGTAGCTTTAGCCATTCAAAGAGGTGTTGGAAGAGGCGTGTTTTCAAATGAAGCAGGTCTTGGTAGTGCACCAATAGCAGCTGCTGCGGCTAAAACAAAATCACCAGTTAAGCAAGGTTTAATTTCAATGACGGGTACATTTATTGACACAATAATAATATGTACTATGACAGGTCTTGCAATTGTATTAACAGGAAGCTTTAACAGTGGTCTTGAGGGTGCTGAAATGACTACATTTGCATTTCAACAAGGATTACCATTTGCAGTTATAGGAAAGTATATAGTAAATATAGGATTAATTTTCTTTGCATTTACTACTATAATAGGATGGAATTATTATGGAGAAAGATGTATTCAATATTTAACAGGTGTAAAGGGCATTATATTTTATAAGATAATATTTATTGTTTTTGTAGCAGTAGGTCCATTCTTATCACTAGATTTAGTATTTATAATAGCTGATATAGTAAATGGATTGATGGCATTACCTAATTTAGTTGGATTAATTGGATTAAGAAATGTAGTAATAAATGAAACTAATGAGTTTTTTCAAGAATTTAAGAGGGAACAAAGTAATGCTTTAGAGAAAGTTTATGAAATAGAATAATGAAAAAGTTGAATCTGTTATAGGTTTTAGATTATAAATTTAGCCTATAACAGATTTTTTTATTATATATGTATTTTTAAAATTATGGTTACTTTAGTAATAAAAATATACTTAAAAAGGTAAAATAAAGTATAGGAGGTAAATATGATTTATAAATATCCAAAGGTGTAGCTTTAAAATATAGATGGAAAAGTGAAGCCACTAAAGAGTATTTTAAAATTATAGGAGAGTTTAAGATGAAAAGTAATATTAAATACAGAGGTTTAAATAGTTATGTTTTATCTGATAAGAAAACTATGCTTTATAAATTTGCTATGATAATTATTTTATCTTCATTGATGATTGTAACTATATTTAGTACAATAAAAATTAAAATTTCTCAAAGTGTTACAAATGTAAGATATATAAGTGAAGAAACAGGAAATGATAACATAAACGATAGTATTGAAGAGGAAAATAGTGCAGATGTAAATTCAGATATAAGTAATGAAAAAGTAGTAGAGGTAAATTTTAATGTTAATTTGGATGATGATAAGATAGAATTTTTAAATAAAATATCTCATGGCGCTATTAAAAGTTATGAGGAGTATGGGATTTTACCATCAATTACTATAGCTCAAGCCATATTAGAATCAGGATGGGGGCAATCAGACCTTGCAGTTACCCATAATAATTTATTTGGAATAAAAGCAGATTCTAGATGGAGCGGAGCCATTGCAACAGTCTCTACAAGTGAAAATTATAATGATACTACTATAGCTAACTTTAGAAAGTATGATAATATTGAAGATTCAATTGAAGATCATGGAAGATTTCTATATGAAAATTCAAGATATGCGGAATCAGGATTATTTTCAGGAAAGAATTATAAAGAACAGGCGCAAGCATTAGAAAATGCAGGGTATAGTACAGTTAGAAATGCAGATGGGGTAGCAGTTTATGCAGATAAATTAATTGCATTAATAGAAAAATATAATTTAATGGAATATGATAATAAAGTTAAATAGTAATATTAATAAAAGAGTTAAATGATTAAGGATTTATAAACATTTAACTCTTATTTTATGTGAATATAATTAATATTTTTCTGTAAATGTACGCTCATTTGGAAGAATTTCAATTTTCTTTTGGTAAAGTTCATCAACTCTAATGAACCTATTACCTTTTTTTATATCTTTAATATATTTAGTTATAGAAGAATCATCTCCTTGAACTTCCATTTCAACCATACCATTTTCCATATTTCTTACCCAACCAGTTAAATCATACTTTCTTGCAGTCATAGTACAAAAAAATCTAAATCCAACACCTTGGACACGACCATCTACTATTATGTAATATCTAACCATAAAATCCTCCTAAAAATAATATAATCTATTATAGATTATATCATATGTGATTTTGATGTTAATAATATGTTTATTTATAATTTTAAATTATAATATTTATAAAAAAACAGAATTATATACTATGAATGTATATAATTCTGTTTTTTATAATACTATTGAGAAAGCACTTCAGTAAATGCTGATTCGTATAATTTTAAAGTTTCTTGATTTAAATTAGTAAATAAGACACATTTATCTAATATAGAATCAGAAGGATATGCAGCTGGATTATTTTTAGTTTCATCATCAAGTAAATCATATGCTGCAGTATTAGGAGTAGAATATCCTATATAATCAACATTTTCTTTTGCGTTTTCAGGATCGCATAAGAAGTTGATAAATGCTTCAGCACCAGCTTTATTAGGAGCATCCTTAGGAATACATAAAGCATCAACCCATTTATTTGAGCCTTCTTCTGGAATAACATATTTCATGTCAGGATTTTCATTCATTATATATATTGCATCTCCAGACCAAACAGCAGCAAGCATTTTTTCACCTGTAATCATATTATCTTTGACTTCATCAACAACGTAAACAGGATTTGTTAATTTTCTTTGTTCTAATAATTCATCTTTAGCTGCATCTATTTCACTAGGAACATCTGAATTAATAGAATATCCAGCTTTAATTAAAGCTATAGCTAAAGAATCTCTTAAAGAATTAAACATATATACTTCATCTTTATATTTGCTATCCCAAAGTATATCCCAACTAGTTACAGGTTCTGTAATTCTAGAACTGTCATAGATAATACCAATAGTACCCCACATATATGGCACAGAGTATTCATTTGTTGGATCGTAAGATAAGTTTTTATAATTTTCACCTATATATTGATAGTTAGGAATATTGTTATAATCTATTGTTTCTAGCAAATCTTCTTGTATCATTTTTTCAATCATATAATCAGAAGGAACTACTAAGTCGTATGTACCAGGATTAGTTTTTACCTTTTGATACATGATTTCATTAGTATCATAAGTTGAGTAATTAACTTTAATTCCAGTTTCTTTTTCAAATTTTCTAATTAGAGCTTCATCAATATAGTCTCCTACATTAAAGAAATTTATTGTTCCATTTTCACCAACATTACTATTTCCACAGCCAGTGAAAAGAGAAGCAGTTAATATTGCAGCAGCTGCTAATGCAACTAAAGATTTTAATTTTTTCAATCTACACACCCCTTGAAGTAAATTCTTTTCTATTAACAATTAATAATAAAATTAATACTGTAATAAACATTAAAGTTGATAATGCATTTATTGATGGATTGATACCTTTTCTAGCCATGGAGTATATTTCTATAGAAAGATTAGTAACTCCAGGACCTGTTGTAAAGAAACTTATTACAAAATCATCAATAGACATAGTAAATGCCATTAATAATCCTGCAAATATCCCCGGCTTTATTTGAGGAAGTATTATTTTCCACATTGCATAACCAGGTGTTGCACCTAAATCTAAAGCTGCTTCAGTTATATTATGAGGTAATTGCTTTAATTTTGGTAATACTGATAATATTACATAAGGAATATTAAAAGTAATATGTGCTAAAAGCATTGTTCCAAATCCAAATTGAGCATTTATCCCTATTTTATTTAAAATAGGAAATATAAAAATAAATAAACTCATAAGTGAAATACCTGTAACTATATCAGGATTTAATACAGGTAGATTATTTATATTTAGTAGTGTTTTTTTAGGAACACCTTTCATTCTATGAATTCCTATTGCAGCTAAAGTTCCAATTATAGTTGCTATAATTGAAGCAAGTACAGCAATTATTAATGTATACTTTAATGCATCCATTATTCTTGTGTTTTGGAAAAGCTCACTATACCATCTTAATGTGAATCCATTCCATTTTGCAGTTGATTTTGAATCATTAAAGGAGAATATCATTAAGGTAACTATTGGTGTATATAAAAACACAAAAATAATTAGTAGATAAAATCTTTTAATGAAAGATTCAAGCTTTTTAACCATAATATACGTCCTCCTTATTATTTATCATCAGTACCTTCAAATTTATTCATGAAGGCCATAGATATTAAAATTATTATCATCATGAAAATTGCAATTGCAGATCCAAAGTTCCAATCATCCATTGAAGTATATTGAGTTTCAATTAAATTACCAAGTAGCATGTATTGGCCTCCACCTAATATTCTTGAAATAACAAAGGTAGAAACAGCAGGCATAAATACCATAGTAATACCAGAAATTATTCCAGGCATACTTAGAGGGAAAATTATTTTTGTGAAAATTTCCTTTCTACTTGCACCTAAATCTGAAGCTGCATTAATTAAATCAGTATCCATCTTTATTAATACAGTATAAATAGGTAAAATCATAAATGGTAAAAAGTTATAAATCATACCTAATAAAACTGCAAAATCATTATAAAGAAGATTAGCGCGTGCAAAGCCTAGGGTAACTAAAAGAGAATTAATTAATCCGTTTTTACCTAGAATAGGTAGCCAAGCATAGGTTCTTAATAAGAAATTCATCCACATTGGTATTATAAATAGCATAATTAAAATATTTCTTTTACCTTCACGCATTTTTGAAATTAAATACGCAACGGGATAACCTAAAATAAGGCAACCTAAAGTAGCTTCTACAGCTAAAAGAATACTTCTTCCAAAAACTTTTAAGTATTTAGGGTCCATTAATCTTTGAAAATTCTCTAGTGAAAAATGATAACTATCTCCAGATTTTATTGTGAAACCAAAAAATACTACTATTAATAGTGGAATAACAATAAAAAGTGAACTCCACACAACATAAGGTGCTGCAGGTAAAGCACTTTGATTATTTTTCTTTCTCATAGTCTTTCACCTTTCTCATTATATGTATTGATTCTGGATCTATTATTAAACCAACAGTGTTTCCGACAGTTGCGCTTTTTATATTATGAATAATCCAAGTATTATTTTCTGTAATAACTTCAATTTCGTAATGAACTCCTTTGAAGGTAACAGAGTTAACTTTACCAGTTAACATTCCTTTATCGGCAGTAGTTATTTCTATATCTTCAGGTCTAATTACAACGTCAATGTCCTCAGATGGATTAAAACCACTGTCTACACATTTAAATATAGTATCTGCAAATTTAACTTTATAATCCTCAAGCATTATTCCATCTAAGATGTTACTTTCTCCAATAAAGTCAGCAACAAAAGCATTTGCTGGTTCATTATAAATATCTTCAGGAGATCCCATTTGTTGTATTTTTCCCTTGTTCATTACAACTATTGTATCAGACATAGTAAGAGCTTCTTCCTGATCGTGAGTTACAAAGATAAAAGTAATACCAAGTCTTTTTTGAATTTTTTTAAGTTCTAATTGCATTTCTTTTCTAAGCTTTAAGTCTAATGCACCAAGAGGCTCATCTAATAAAAGAACTTGAGGTTCATTAACTAATGCTCTTGCAATTGCAACTCTTTGTTGCTGACCACCACTAAGTGAGTCTACAGATCTTTTTTCAAAACCTTCTAATGCTACCATTTTTAGCATTTCATGAACTTTTTTATCAATTTCATTTTTAGGTAGTTTTTTAATTTTTAGACCAAAAGCAATATTTTCATAAATATTCATATGAGGAAATAAAGCATACTTTTGGAATACTGTATTTAATTGTCTTTTGTAAGGAGGTACATCAGAAATATCATTTCCGGCAAAGACAACCTTTCCACTGTCAGCAGTTTCAAATCCTGCTATTATTTTAAGAGTCGTAGTTTTACCACAGCCACTAGGACCAAGCAATGTTAAAAATTCATTTTTTCTTATATTCAGCGAAAGATTATCTAAGACAGTATTATCACCATAAACTTTAGATACACCTTGTATTTCTATAATATTTTGACTCAAAAAAAACACCTCTTTCTTTAATATTAAAAGGAAACACCTTATCACATTTTTCTAATGAGTATATATAAATTTATCTAAAATGATGGGGGAGTAGAAATCCAAATAACCTTAGCTGTAGTTTTACCATCATTACTGATATAGTGATTTGCTCTAGGTTTAAAATAAAAACTTTCGTTTTTACGGACTTTATAAGATTTATCTCCTAAATGTAGAGTTATACTTCCAGATAATACATATCCAAATTCTTCGCCTTCATGAGGTTCTTCTTCTAGATATTTCCCACCAGATTCAATTGTTATCATTATAGGTTCCATTTCATTTTTTTGTGCATTAGGAACTAGCCACATTAATTTATATTTCAAGTCAGAATTTTCAGTTTCAAACATATCTTCGTATGTATAAGTTATTTTTTCATCCTTATCGTCACTAAAAAATTCTTTTAGGTTTGTCCCTAGTATTTCAAGAATGTCTATTAGTGTTGCTATAGAGGGAGAAGTTAAATCATTTTCTACTTGAGATATAAATCCCTTAGATAATTCACATCTATTAGCAAGTTCTTCTTGTGTTAATCCTTTTTCAATTCTCATTCGTTTAATTTTATCACCAATTTGCACAATTTCACCTTGCCTTTCATTTTGTTTGATAATAACTATTACTAAACTAAAGGTTTAAAATTACTAAACAAACAATGTTATTATATAGACATATAAACAAAAAATCAATAATTTTTAAAAAAAATGTTAAAAATATAATTTTGAATTTTCCTTTTAAAATAAGGGGTTAAAGTAAAAGAAATAAACATAAGTTTAACATTTATACATTAAAAGTTTAGTAAAACTAAGAATTGTAGAATTTAAATAAAAAATTTTAAAAAAAGAATTGTAGTGATAGTACAATAATTACTTTAACTAATACTATATAAAGTTATAATGAGTAAACTAAGCAAAAAAAATACTAATATAATAAATAAATATTAAATTAATTATTATGTGAATTATTATTTTAAACAAATAATAATTATTATGAATAAATAATGATTATGATGAAGTATTAACAAATATAAGGTTAAGGTGTATAATGAAAGAAAGAAAAAATTTAATAATTAAATAAAAAGATATAAGTAAAATTAATTGGTTAATAACTTATAGATAAATTGGAGGAAGTATAATGCTAAAAGGAAGAATACATTCAATAGAAACAATGGGCCTTGTGGATGGACCAGGAATAAGAGTTGTAGTATTTATGCAAGGATGTGCACTAAGATGTCAATATTGTCATAACCCTGATACATGGAGCGATAAAGGTGAAGATAATTTAGAATTAACACCAGAAGAATTAGTTAATAGAATAGTTAGATTTAGATCTTACTTTGAAAGATCAGGTGGTGGAGTTACTTTTTCAGGTGGAGATCCTTTAAGACAACCAGAGTTTTTAAAGGAATGTTTAAAGCTATGTAAAGAAAAAGGAATACATACAACTTTAGATACTTCAGGTGTAGGGGCTGGAAATTATGAAGAAATATTAAAATATACAGATTTAGTTCTTTTTGATGTTAAGCATTTAACAGCAGAAGGGTACAAGTATATGACAGGAATTAATATTGATGAAAGTTTAAAATTCCTTGAGGCATGTAAAAAATGTGATACTAAATTATGGATAAGACAAGTAGTTGTTCCAGGTTTAACAGATAATGAAGAATATATTACTGAATTAGGTAAGTTTATAAAAACTTTAAATAATGTAGAAAAAGTTGAATTATTACCATATCACTTATTAGGAGTAAATAAGTATGAAACTATGGGAATAAAGTATAGATTAGAGGGAACTCCAGCAATGGACAAAGAAAAATGTAAAGAACTATACAAGTTATTAGATATATAAAAAATATGTATAAAAGAGGATGTTTTAATTAACATCCTCTTTTTAGGTTTATAATTAAAGTTGACTAGAAAAAAATCCAGGTTTAATATATTTCTTTTTCATACCTTCTATAACTAAAAGATAAACGGCAGCAGTATCAAATCTTGCATCATGATAATTCCCACTACCTTGGAATAATTCATCAGCTTTTTTTGCAATAGTATCGTCAGAGATTCCTAAGAAGTTTATTACTTCAGAAAGCTTAGGGTTTTTTATGCCATTGCCACTTGGAGAAGGAATTTGACAAATGTTTTTATAGTAAGCCATAGTACAAAATGTCTTTTTAGGTTCCCAAGAACAATCAATCATACCAGCTTCATATAGAGAATTAACTTCGTGCTTTAAGAATTTAACATCAAACTGAACATTATGACCAATTACAAAATCAGCATCAAAGAAGTCAGACATAAAATCTTGAATTTGTTCAAGAAATTCTAAACCATTTGATAATTCATACAATTTTTCTAATGAAAAACCATGAACTTCTTCGGCTGCCGGATCCATTTCATCCACTGTAAAGAAGAAATTTTTCCCTGTTGTAGTTTGGGGTTTAGTTGAAGTATCAACTGTTATATAACTTAACTGACATATATGGCCAGGTCTTACACTAGTTGTTTCAGTATCAAAAAATAAAAGTTTCATCTGTGCCTCCAAAAATATTTTTATTGATTTTATAATATCATAAGTTATGTTAATTAACAATTTTTCATAAAAAAATGCTTTTTACTTACTTGAAAGTAAAAAGCATTTTTATTAATTCAATTCACTTGAGATTAACTTTAGTAATTCAACACATGTTTCTTTTGTTTTATTATTTTTATCTAAATCAGGATTATATTCTACAAAATCCATAGAACTTACTAAGCTTGTACTCATAATTCCTTGAAGAAGTTCTTTACTTTGTGAATAACTTAATCCATCGCTTACAGGAGTTCCTGTCCCAGGAACATAATCAGGATCTAAACAATCAATATCATAAGAGAGATGAATATTTTTTATATTCTTTTCTTTAATTAATGATAATAATTGATTTAATACTTCTTTTGTACCTAAGTTATTGATTTGTTCATTAGTCCATACATGCATATTTAATTCATTTATTAAATCTACTTCACCTTTGTCTAAATCACGACAAGCCAAAATAAAAACATTTTCTGGTTTGATTTTAGCTTTATCAAAGAAAATTGAAGTTAATTTTTCATAACCATAACCCATTGAAGCAGCTAAAGGCATACCATGAATATTTCCTGAAGGTGAGGTCTTGTCTGTATTAATGTCTCCATGAGCATCTATCCAAATTACTGCTAAATCATCTCCAAAATATTTACTTGCACCAGCAAGTGATCCTAAAGCTAAAGAATGATCTCCACCAACTATAAATGGGAAGGTATCATTTTCTAATGCTTCTAAAACTTTAGAAGCTAGTCCATTATTTGCATTAACAACTTGTGTTAAATATTTTAATTTTAAATCACCTTTATATTTTTCTTTTTCGCTAACTTTTTCAACTTCTATATCTCCTAAATCATAAACATTATGATTCTTTTCGAATATATCAATGAGGTTGTTTTTTCTTAACTCTTCAGGGCCCTTTTCTACTCCAGGTTTATCACAACCATAAAAAAGAGGCATTCCAATAATACTTATATTCATAAAAAGACCTCCAAATCTATTAATTTTTCACATTACTTATAATAATACTTTAAGATATATAAGTAAATATTAAAATTTTTTTATTTTAAAATATTCAATAAATAATATTTTCTTTAATAATAGTTTATCCAAAACAAGTAGAATAATGTTAAAATAATTAAAGTATATAAGTAATAAACTACAAAATAATATATAAAAAGAATAAAAAAGACTAGATACAACTTTAATGTGTAATATATACCACTTTTTTGAAAAAAAATTCTAAATCTCTAAAAATTTAATAAAACTTTGAAAGAAATTGTGGTATTATTATATTTATTATTTTATAATTATATAATGTAAGTTGTATAAACTACATTTAGAAAATAATAATAATGCAATATTTAACTTAAAAAAATGAATAAACATTTTCGAAGGGATGGCACAGCTATGAATGAACAAAATAAAAATAGAAAAAAGCGTTCTAGTAAAAAAAGATGGTCTACAAAAAAGAAAATAATATTATCGACTGTAGTTGTTTTTGCATTAATAATCGGTATGTTAGCTTCTGGATATCTTTATATAAGGAGTAGAATATATTCAGGGTTAAATCCATCAGAAATAACAAGCGATATTGACTACCAAGAAGTTGATGGTATAACAAATGTTTTATTACTTGGAACAGATGCAAGAACGTTAGATGAAGCTGCAAGAGCGGATTCAATTATTATAGCAACATTAGATAATAACAATAAAAATATAAGATTAACATCATTATTTAGAGATACATTAGTAAATATACCTGGACATGGCGAAGGAAAATTAAATGCAGCTTTAGCATATGGTGGACCAGAGTTACTAATAGAAACTATTAGAAATACATATGGAATAAATTTAGATAAATATATTATTATTAACTTTTGGGGATTTGAAGCTATAATCGATCAAATGGGAGGATTAGAATTTGATGTTGAAGATTATATGCTTGAGGAGTTAAATAAATATATTGGAGAATCTACTGGTGGAAATGATTGTCCAGTAACTGAAGCAGGAGTACAGATTTTAAATGGTAAACAAGCACTATCATATGCAAGAATAAGAAAAGGTGTTGGAGATGAATATGCTAGAACCGATAGACAAAGAGAGGTTTTAATAAAAGTTGCAGAAAAGTTAAAAGAAACAAAACCAAGTAAGTATTTAGGAATTATGAATAGCATGCTTGATTATATTAAAACCAATATTGATCCAATAGAAGCATTAAATATGGCTTATACTATTTATAAATTCCCGGCTTTAGAAATAGAACAATTACAAATACCTATACCAGAATTAGCAGATGGAAGATTATATAAAAATTTAGGTTGGGTATTTTTAATGGATACGGAGCAAAATGCAAAATACTTAAGAGAATTTGTTTTTGAAAATAAAATACCAGATTCATCAACATATGATTATGATTCTTTTAATGAAGCAATGTCAGATTACAAAGCAGAAGAAAGTGATTATAATGATAGACATAATATAAATCCTGAAGACTATGAAGAAAATAGTGTAGATGTTACTGAACCACCAGCATCTAATAATAGTAATCAAGGTGGAAGTACTGGGGGAACACCAACAACGCCACCAGTAAGTGATGAAAAGAAAGAGGAAGTAACACCTCCAACAACACCACCAGTAAGTGATGAAAAGAAAGAGGAAGTAACACCTCCAACAACACCACCACCAACAGAAGAACAAAAGCCAGAAACAACACCAAGTGAGGATATAGGTGAACAAGAAACTAATCCAAATGAAGTAAAACCAGCTGAATAGTAGAAGATAAAGCGATGAATTTAGTTCATCGCTTTTATTTTATTAAATTATTTTAAATAAGATATTATGTACCATAATATGTGATATAATGTTTTTAAAAGAAATGAAAGGAGAGGAAAGATGAGCTCATTTAGAATGCAATTACTTTACCTTATTTTAAAAATTCCGGCTATATTAATAGCTTTTACTGCACAAGGATATGCAAAAGCTTTGGTTGCAGATAAATTAGGTGATAAAACACCTAGATTTCAAGGAAGATTAACTTTAAATCCAGCAGCACATATAGATTTAATAGGGTTTATAATGATTTTAATAGCTGGATTCGGATGGACTAAACCATTAAATACGAATCCTAGTGCATATAAAAGGGGGTATAAAGATGCTATAAAGGTTTCTATTGCAGCACCTTTAGCAAATTTATTCGTAGGTTTTATAGGTATAATTTTACTTGTATTTACATCAAAGTTTTTATCAAGTATATTACCTGAAACAATATTCTTTATATTATTTTATATGTTAAAGTTTATAACTTCAATAAACATAAGTTTATTTGTATTTAATTTATTACCATTACCAGGATTAGCTGGGTTTGAAATATTTAGAGATATATGGCCAAAAACATTTTATAAGGTTTCAGATAAGATATATCAATATCAATTTTTAATACTTATATTAATTATTTTTGCTGGTGGAACTATATTATCAATTCCAGTTAACTTAATTTATAACTTTTTCTATACTATAGCTAAATTAATTTTTGGAATGTAATAAAAAAGGTGGCAATTAATTTTGCCACCTTTCTTTTTCTATAAATAAATCTCTATGATATATTTCTTTAAAGAAATTCTTTCCTCTCAAAGCTTGATGAATTTCAACATCTAAGTTAGAAGGCGATGATACAGTAATTATTACTTTTTCATCATCATAATAAACATTTAACTTTTTAACAACACCAACTAAACTTCTATCTAGACCTTCAGCAATTTTAACTAAAGCACCTAATTTATTAATTATATCAATATCTAATTTGTTAATTAAATAAGAAAACTGAGCTAAAGGTAAATGATAGTCGTTAAATCTATGCGAAGCTGCAACGGCTGCACTCATTAAATGTTCTTTATGAGTTAACTCATTAATTAAGGAATTTAAAATTATATAAAATGAATGCTTATGATGATTTTGATAGTTTATACTAGTACCACAATCATGAAGCATTGAACCTGCTTTTAATATATTTAAATATTTATCATCTAATCTGTGAAGAGGTTTTAATTCTTCAAACAATTGAGCAGATATAAAATACACTTGTTCAGCATGAGGAATATTAGCATTTAGAGAATTTAAAATACCATATATACTATAATCTAAAATATCATCCATAACATTATAATTTTTATAAAGATAATCATAAAGAATACCTTCTCTTATAGTATTATTACAAATTCTAATAACTTCAGGTGAAACCTTTTTTACTAATTCATTTAGGATTAGTAAAGAGCTAAACATGCTATCAACCATATCTAGATCAATTCCATCTATTTTTCTACGTAATTTTAAGTCTTTGCATTTTATTGTATTATAAATTTCATGTATTCCTACAGGAGTAATTTCGTAATTATTGATTATTTCTAAAGGATAATGAGTTTTAAATTTATCCATTTTAACTATGGTTTTAGCTAAATCACCTAGGAATATTATTGATTCATAATTATCATTTAGCCAAGAGATATCATCTAATTTATCTTTTACATATGAAGATGAAACATCTAAATTAGTATTTAAAATTCTATCATTAATATTAAAAGTATATGCTAAATTTATTCCACCAAAAGGAAGAATAGTAAAGTTATTTATTTTACCATCTTTGATATCAATTAAATTAGTTGATGTGCCAGTTATTTCTACAATAAGTGAATTGTTTAATTTCATGCTTCTATTTACTGCTAACACAGTGAATTTAATTTCTTCTTCTTGTGATAGTATTTTTAAATCTAAGTTAAGATTTAGTTTAATCATAGAAACAATAGATTCACTATCTTTTAAATCATGAAAGAAGCTAGTTGTTATTGCAAAAATTTCTTTTGCGCCAGAAGCTTCGCAAAGAGATTTATATGTTTTTATTGTAGATAATATATAATTTAACTTTTCTGAGCATAAAATACATTCCTTTGATAATTCATAACAGATTTTAAATGGAGTTTTCAATTCATCAATAACTTTAAAATAGCCCATTTCTTCTACTTCAGCTAATATCAATCTAATTTTACTAGAACCTATGTGTATTACACCTACTCTAATCATATTTAATCATTCCTATCAAAATACTTTATATAATTCTATCTTATATAAAAACTATATAAAAATAAAGGGGAGTTGACAAAAAATATTTTTAATACCTAAAATATTATGTACATGGGAGAAGATAATATGGATTATAAGATATATATAGCAAAAAAAATAAATGAGTATATTAATTTATCTATTGAAGAAATAGAAAGTATGTTGGAGGTTCCAGTAAAATATGAAAATGGAGACTATTCATTGCCGTGCTTTCACTTAAGTAAAATATTAAAAAAACCTCCTAACTTAATTGCTAAAGAATTAAAAAAACAAATAAAAGATGATATCTTTGAAAAAATAGAGAATTTAGGACCATACCTGAATTTTTTTCTTAATAAAGGGATTTATATTAGGAATACATTAGAGCGTGTTATACAGCAAGGAGAAGCGTTTGGATACAGTTGTATGGGAGAAGGGAAAATTATTTGTATTGAACACTTATTTTGTAAAAAATCAGGATGTTTTGATATAAGTAATCCTTTTACTATTGTAGTTGGCAATTCATTATGCAATTTATTTAGAAATAGAGGTTTTAAGGTAATAGATATTAATAATATAAGTAAAATCTGGAGTGAAGTTGATAAATTAATTTTAACTCAGTTTGATTATGAAAATACTTTTTTCAATTATGAAGTGGATTTATATTATAATGAGTTAATATCGAAATTAAGAAAAAAGAATTTATTAATAAAATTTAATGAAACTTATGTAGTAAATCTTGAAAATTATAATATGCCTCCATATATAGTGAGTAATGAATATAAAATAGATAAAAAAGTATTAAAGATAGCAGATTTATTGCACATAAATAGTAAATATAACTTTTATAAATATTTATATATATCCAGTAATTCGGAAAAAGTGAATGTAAATCAGAAATTTAAAGTGTTAGAATTATTAGATTATGAGTGGGTTAAACAATGTGAACATGTAAAACTTGGGCTTGTTAAATTTGCTAAAAGTGATACATTTATTAAGAATGAAAAATATTTAAATTTTAATGAGTTACTAAGTAATAGTTGTAACGAAATAATGGAAAATCATATAGAATTAAAAAAAGATAAAGGATTATTAAAAGCTATATTACAAAGTGCACTAGTATTTACTTATTTAAGTGATTATAGAATAGGAAATAAAATAATAGATTTTAATAAAATATTTTCAACTGAATATAAAACGGGTGCATATATTATATATTCATATATTAAATTAAAAAGTATGTTGTTAAAGTTTGAGAATTTAAATTGTAACTGTAATTATAGCAAATTGAATTTTAAAGAAGGATTAGAATTAGTAAAGTTGTTAGATGTATATGAATATTTTATACAAACAGCTACTGATGAATTAGAACCAGCAATAATAAGTAGATATATAATTAAGATAACAGATTCAGTTAATGAAATTTCAAATTCTATATTTGACTTGGAGAATGAGAAACTTATTAAACCTAAATTACAATTAATTAAAGCTACGAATATAGTAATAAAAAATGCATTAAGATTACTAGGAATATATATTGATTAGTGTTTTAAATTTGAGAAAGAACCTAAATGATGAATAAAGGTTGTTTTTTTTATAAATATCAATATTTAAATAATGGTATATTTGATATAATTAACATAATAATATTATTAAAGGAAAAAGGAGGAGAGAAAGTAATTGATTTTTAAAAATAATAAATATAAGAGTTTAATAATAGCTGTATTAATTACTATTATAGTTGGAATTTTTGCATTTAAGTTAATTGATAATATAGGTATGCTTATTGATATTATAAGGAAATTTATTTCACTTTCAATGGTATTTGTTTATGGGATAATTATTGCTTATATATTAAGTCCAATAGTCAGTTTTTTCGAGAAAAGAGTAAAATTAAGTAGAAACATTTCTATAACTTTAACGTATGCAATATTATTGGGTTCAATAATTTTATTGGCTGTATATGGTATACCAGGTTTAATAGAAAATATAAAAGAAATAGGTAGTGATGTGCCTAGTTATATATCATCAATAGAAGATTTTATTAATAATATACTTGAAAAGGATGATGTAAGTAAGTTTATAAATACAGCTGGTATAAAAGTGAATATAGATATGTATATTGATAAAGCAGGAAATCTTGTAATGACTGCTATTGAAGGATCATTATTGAAAATGGTAACATTTTCATCGGTGATTGTTAAATTTATTATTGGATTGTTAGTAGCAATTTACATATTGATAGATAAAGAACGATTATTATTTGAGTGTAAAAGAGTTTTATATTTAGTAATAAAAAAAGAAAAAAGTGAAAAGATAGTTGAGTTCATTAAAACGTATAATTCAATGATAGGTACATACATAGGAATAAAAGCAATTGATTCATTAATAATTGGAATTATGGCATTTGTGTTATTAAATATAGTGAAATCTGAGTATGCTATTTTATTAGCAATATTAGTGGGGATAACAAATATGATTCCTTATTTTGGACCATTTGTAGGAGAAATTATAGGGTTTTTAATAAATGTATTTGTATCACCAGCTAAAGGGATAATTGTTTTTTTGACTTTATTTGGATTGCAAATGTTTGATGGTTGGTATTTAGATCCTAAACTTATAGGAGATAAGGTTGGGGTTAGACCTTTTTGGATTATATATTCAGTAGTTATAGGTGGAGGATTCTTTGGGCCATTAGGAATGCTTTTAGCATCACCTACAGCTGCAACAATAAAAATATATTATGGAAAACTTTTAGACAAAAATAAAGATATTATAGATGAATTAACTGATTATGATCATAAAAAGATGAATGTTAAAAAAGAGAAATGTAAAAATACAAAAAAAGAAGAGTAGCGAGAATTCTCGCTACTCTTACTTTTTACAACTAGAGCAATTTGATGAACAGCTTCCGCAGTTACAATTACCTTTAGATGATTTTTTTATATTTTTAAAAATTATATATCCAGAAGCAATAACTAAAATTGCAGTTATTATTATTTCCAAATAAATTCACCTTCTTTATAGAATCAGTTTAAAAAAATAATGAACCGATATTAAATACTAAGAATGAAACTATCCAAGCCAAAATTAATTGATAAGCTACAGAGAATAATGTCATCTTAGTGCCAAATTCCTTTTTCATAGTACCAACAACTGTTATACATGGTGTGTAAAGTAATACAAATACCATAAATGATAAAGCTGAAAGTGCTGTAAAATGAAGAGGAAGAAGTGTTTGAAGATTTCCTCCAAATATTACACCCATAGAAGAAACAACTGTCTCTTTAGCAATTAAACCTGTTAATAGTGACACTGATGCTTGCCAGTTACCAAAGCCAAGTGGTTTAAATATTGGAGCAATAAATCCTCCAATTGAAGACAATATGCTATTATTAACATCTGTCATTCCAGTAAAATTAAAGTTTGATAAGAACCATAAAACTATGCTCATTGCAAATATTAATGTACCAGCTTTTATTATAAAGCTTTTACTCTTTTCATAAAGTTGATTAAGTAAATTCCTTAGTGATGGTAATTTATATTCTGGCAATTCAATAAGTAGAGGTTCTTCTTCATTTTTAAATATTGTATGTTTAAAAATAACACCAAGTATGAATGCTAAAACAATACCTAAGAAGTATAGTGAAGCAACTACTAATCCAACGTATTTAGGGAAAAATACGGCTGCAAATATACTATAAACAGGTAATCTTGCATTACAGCTCATAAGTGGTATTAATAATGCTGTTAATTTTCTATCTTTTTCGCTTTCCAATGTTCTTGCTGTCATAATTGCAGGAACAGAACATCCAAAGCCAACAATCATAGGGATAAATGCTTTGCCTGATAACCCCATTTTTCTCATAATCTTATCCATTATAAATGCAACTCTTGCCATATATCCACTATCTTCTAATACTGTTATACATGCAAATAAAGATAAAATAATAGGTAAAAGAACTAATATTCCACCAACTCCACCAATTATACCATCAATGATAAGTGATTGAAACCAAGGGGAAGTAGTATTAATTAAGCCTTCTATTATTGGAACTAATGAATCATTTAATAATGAATCAAGTAAATCTGAAAGAGGTTGTCCAATCCAAGCAAATGTAACTTGAAATGTTAATGCCATTATTGCAAAGAATATAGGATAAGCAAGCCATGGATTTAACATAATATTATCTAACTTTTCTTTAATAGGCTTCTTAGAAGTATTAGATTTTTTTGTGCATTTACTTAATATGCTTTCTATGTAATCATAAGTTTCTTTTTCATCTGAAAAAGAATAGTTAAGAGTATCAATTTTTTTGTAATCAATAGTACTTAGAGCTGTCTTAATATCATCTATTCCCATTTCTTTTGAAGCTTGAATAGGAACTACAATAACATTTAATAATTCTCCAAGTTTTTTATAATCTATGTTTATACCTTTTTTCTCTGCTACGTCAATCATGTTAACTGCTAAAACAATAGGTTTTTTAAATTGTTTTAACTGCATAGTTAAATATAAATTTCTATCAATGTTAGAAGCATCAATAATGTTTAAAATTAAGTCAACTTTTTCATTTTCTAGAAATTCTTTTGATATTTTTTCTTCATTAGAGTAGGTATCCATAGCATATATACCAGGTAAGTCTACTATAGCAAAATCTCCAAAGAATCCTTCTTTTTTATCAACAGTAACACCAGCCCAGTTTCCAACTCTTTGATTAGAACCAGTTAAACTATTGAATAACGTAGTTTTGCCTACATTAGGATTACCAAGTAAAGCTATATTCTTCATTTTGTCATCTCCCTTTATACTTAAGCTGTTAATAATATATTTTTAGCATCTTTTTTACGGATTGCTAAATCAAATCCTCTCAAATTTACAATTAGTGGATCGCCTAATGGAGCAACTCTTTTTAATTCAATTTCTGTTCCTTGAATTAATCCTAAAGCTGAAAGCCTCTTAGAAAGTTTATCATTTCCACTTATAGCATGGATTGTTGCTTTTTCTCCAAGTTTTAAATCACAAATGCACATAAAATTCACCTCAAATTGAAAATCATTCTCACATTTTTTATACATTTATAATAACAAAAAATGTATAGTGGGTCAAGCATAAGGGGATGATAAAAATAATTTCCAGTAAATTTTGAAAAAAGTATGAAGCTCAAATAGTATTCACTACAGTAATAACATGATATAATAAAAAGATATAAGCAATAGTAAAAAAATTAATACAGGAGATAAAATTTATCGAGGAAAGAGTGATATTGTGTGATTATTCGAGAGAATATTGTGGATGTAGAAGAATATAGACTTGAAAGAATGTTGGAATGTAAGGAGGGAAGTTGTAAGCCAGAAGAAAGTATTTATTTTGATTTAGAACATTACGTATATAAAAAACCAAAATGTATAGGAGTCTTTGGAGCATGTGTATACAATAAAGCAGATAATAAAATTTATGTAACTCAATATATGATTGAAAATAAAAATGAAGTTGTAGAAATTTTATTGCTTGCAAAGAGATATTTTATACGTATGAAAAAAGCAGGTAAAAAAACTATAGTTACATTTTCTGGAAATAATGATTTTACAGTAATAAAATACTTATTTAATAAATATAATATTTATTTTGATTTTGACAAGGAATTTAAATCAGTTGATATTCAAAAAGAATACGAAAAAGATATGAACACATCAATTGGATTAAAAAAATTAGAAAAAATATTTGAAATTTATAGAGAAGGCGATGTAATAAGCGGGTCAAATTTAGCTAAAACTTTTCATAAGGTTCTTAAAGATAAAGAATATATTGAAAGAATGCCTAAAGAAAAAATTGAAACTATATTACAGTATAATGAACAAGATGTAGTTAATTTATATAAAATATTTGTTAATTGGAAAAAATATATTAATGTTGAAAGTGAAGATGAAGAAAATATTAATATAAAAGAGGAAAATGTTGATATAAAATTAGATGAAAATGATATATATAATGAAGAACATAGTGATGAAGAAATATTTGAATTAAAAGATGATAAAACTGTAGAAAAAGTAATTGAAAATCAAGATATTGATGACAATATAGAAGAGAAAGAAGAAAGTTCTCCAGAAGAAAATATATTATAAATTAAGAAGATAATTTTATATTATTGATTTAAGGAAATAATCCTTAAATGATAGATGCTCCTAAGAAATTAGGAGCATCTATCATTTATAGGAGAAATTAGTCTTTTAATGAGTCTATAGATATAGTATTACCATTTGAAGTAACTATTATTGTACCATTTAAATCTGTTCTATAAGTTTGTATATTCATTAGTTCAAGATTTAATAGGGTATCCATGCTAGGGTGGTCATATGTATTATTTTCACCTACAGAAATTATTGCAAAGGATGGATTAACTTCATGTAAAAAATTATAAGAGGTAGAAGTTTTAGAACCATGATGACCTATTTTAATTATATCAGATTTTAAATCTATATTATCAGAGAGAAGTTGATTTTCAGTGTAAACTTCAGCATCTCCTGTAAATAAGAAAGAATTATTGTGAAACGTTAATTTAATAACTGAAGAATAATCATTATAATTATCACTAATCATATTTTTCAATGGTGAAAATATCTCTACGTTAGTATTTTCACCAAGGTTTATCTTACTTGCATCTTTTGCTAAAATATTAATATTTAGAGATTTATCTATTAATGCATTTACCATATTTTCGAAGCAGATAGAGGGATGAGTTACTTTAGGAGAATAAAATTTATCAACATCGAATCTTTTTATAATTGTATCCATATTACCTATATGATCTTCATGAGGATGTGTGGCAATAATGTAATCAAATTTTTTTATCTTTAATTTATTTAAATAATTCAATAATTCATTTCGGTTGCTAGATGAACCAGAGTCAATTAATAAATTTTTTTCGTTAACTTGAATTAATATACAATCACCTTGGCCAACATCTATATAATGAATAATCATTTCATTATTTAAGGATGAGTTTGAGTATAGTTGAAAATAATTAAGAGAACAAATAATAAAAACTAGAATTAAATTTAAAATAAATAGTTTACGTTTTTTCATTAAATTTCTCCAATAAAAAATATAGTTATTATTAATTATTGCCTATTAAATAGAGTTAATAACAGTGTTTATAAATAATTAACACTTAAATAATGGGAAATTATAGAATAATATGCTATAATTGTATAATATATTAATTTACTGATGGAAATAAAAAAATAGAATCTGTTAAGCTGATATGAAAAAATAGCTTGATTTTTCATAGAATTGCTCGCTCTTTGAAAATTATATAAGTTTGAATTTTTTATTGT
>NZ_JBCOAB010000005.1:0-116018 GCF_040227035.1 Clostridium sp. RTP31139st1_H3_RTP31139_211217 | reverse complement strand
AATGTACAATTATTTTTTTGAAAATATAGAAAAAGAGCTATCGCTAGCGGATTTTTTTACCCGCTATTGCGACAGCTCCCTTATATAATATTATTGAATATACTTATTAATTATTATAGAAAAGACTTTCTGACGCATATTCTGCATCACATGTTACATCAATTCCAAGTTTTCTAAATGTTTGCTCATCACTAGTTGGTAATATTGTTGTTGAATGAGCTTGACAATTTTTAAGCATAGCTAACTTTTCCATTGCTACTTGAGCTGTAGGATTAGTTGCAGCTGAAATACTTAAAGCAATTAATACTTCTTCACAATTTAATGATACTTTTTTATTTCCTAATGTTTTAGATTTTAAATCTAAAATTGGTTCTAAAATAACTGGTGAAATTAAGTGCATATCATCAGCAATATTAGCTAAATATTTTATTGAATTTAATAAGGCTGCTGCAGAAGCATCTAATAATTCTGACCCCTTACCTGTAAGAATAGTTCCATCTTCTAACTCAATAGCAACTGCTGTACAGATATCACTATTTAATTCTTTTAATTTAATAGCACGTTCTCTTGCTGGAAGAACAACATTTCTATCTTCTTCTTTTAGGTTAACTTGTTCCATTATAAGCTTTGCATGTTCAAATGTTTCCTTATCAACATAACCTTTTTTATATTCACAACCAGTCTTAAAATATCTTCTTATTATTTCTTGTCTTGAAGCCTCTTTAACAACTTCATCATCAACTATACCAAAACCAACTCTATTAACTCCCATATCAGTTGGTGATTTATAAACTGATTCTTTTCCTGTTATCTTTTCAATAATTCTCTTAAGTACAGGGAATGTTTCTAAATCTCTGTTATAGTTAACTGCAGTTTCTCCATAAGCTTCTAAATGGAAGTAATCTATCATGTTAACATCCTTTAAGTCAACTGTTGCAGCTTCATAAGCTATATTTAATGGATGCTTTAATGGAACATTCCATACTGGGAATGTTTCAAACTTAGAATATCCAGCAACATTTCCTCTTTTATTTTCATGATATAATTGGCTTAAACATGTAGCAAGCTTTCCACTTCCTGGCCCTGGTGCAGTAACAACCACTATTGGCTTACTAGTTTCTATATAAGGGTTCTTACCATATCCTTCTTCACTAACTATAGTATCAACATCTGTTGGATACCCTTTAGTAGCTCTATGCTTATAAACTTTTATTCCACGTCTTTCTAATTTGTTAATGAAAACAGTAGTTGAAGGTTGATCATTATATCTAGTTATTACAACTGAATTTACTTCTAGATCATAGCTTCTTAAATCGTCAATTAATCTTAAAACATCCATGTCATAAGTAATTCCGAAATCGCCTCTTATTTTATTTCTTTCTATATCTCCTGCATAAACACAAATAACTACTTCTACATTTTCTCTTAATTTATGTAATAATTTAATTTTTGCATTTTCATCAAATCCAGGTAAAACTCTTTTTGCATGTAAATCAAATAAAAGTTTTCCACCAAACTCTAAGTATAGCTTATCGTAGTTATTAACTCTTTCTAATATGTACTTAGATTGCTCTTCTAAATATTTTTCATGATCAAATCCTATTTTCATATGTCCACTCCTAATTTTATAGTTTTTTTTTAGTATGAATTGTTTCTATTATGAAACCACTCATACTAGCTGTAACTATTAATAATAAAATTTTGTTTTTATTATTATTTAGGCACAAAATCTATAATATTATTACACAAATTCTTGATAAAGTAAATCATAAAATACGAATTTTTTATTATAAATTTTTTTTATAATTCGCTAGTTGTGAAATACTCTAATCTGACATTGATTTATAGCTAATTACACAAAAAATGACAAGTCTTTAACTTGTCATTTTTATCTCCCACTTAGGTACAACTTTATTTACTTACGTTACCTGCAACATTTAAAACATCCCATGTTCTTGCAAATGGTGGTGAATAGCAAAGATCTAACATTCCTAATTGATCTGTTGTCATCTTTGCATAAATACAAGCAGCTAATACATTACATCTTTGAACTGCATCTTTATATCCTGCTACTTGACCACCTAAAATTACTTTAGTATGTGCATCATATATTAACTTAACATAAATTCTTTCTCTACCTGGATAGTAACTAGTTTGATTCATATCTGTTATAAATTTAGTTTTATAATTAAACCCTAAATCTAAAACTTCTTTTTCTGAAAGTCCAGTTCTTGCTGCTTCCATATTCATAACCTTTATACAGCTAGATGCTAGTGATCCTTGGAATGAGTTATTTTGACCTGCTAAATTTTCACCAACTATTCTTCCAAGCTTATTAGCTCCTGTTGCAAGAGGTACATATACTTCTTTATCAGTAATTAAACTGTTTATAGTTGCACAATCTCCTGCAGAATATACATCTTCTACTGATGTTCTTCCATATTTATCAACTACGATTGCACCATTTCTAATCATTTTTATTTCATCTGGATTTAAGAAGTCAGTATTTGGTCTTACACCTGTAGCAAGTATAACTATATCTGCTTCTATTTCTCTTTTATCAGTTTTAACCTTAGAAACTCTTCCATCACCAATAAGCTCAGTTACAGTTTCTGATAATAAAAGATTAACTCCACTCTCTCTTAACTCTTCTTCTAAAAGATCAGTTATATCTTTATCAAATACTTCTTGAAGAACTCTGTCTTGAAGTTGAATAACAGTAACTTCTTTACCTCTATGCTTTGCAGCTTCAACAGCTTCAAGTCCAATAAAACCAGCACCTATGATAGCAACTTTTTTATATTCTTCATTTGCCATTAATTCTCTTAATTTATTACCATCATCCATTGATTTTAATGTAACTACATTTTCTAAGTTAACATTTTTTATTGGTGGTATAATTGCTCTTGCACCACTTGCAATCATTAACTTATCATAGCTTTCTTCTATTATTTCATTACTATCAAGTTTCTTTATTGTTAACTTTTTATTAGCGAAATCTACATTTGTTACTTCATGCTTTGTATGTATTTCTACACCTGATTGTCTAAATGCTTCTGGAGTTCTTGCTATCATTTCATTTGAATCTTCAAAGAATCCTCCAACATAATATGGAAGCCCACATGCTCCAAAAGATACTATGTCTCCCTTTTCATAAACTACTACATCATCATTTGGTGAAAGTCTTTTAAATTTAGCTGCAGCACTCATTCCTGCTGCTATACCACCGATGATTACAACCTTCATCTAAAACACCATCCTCTTATTACAATTAAAATCTTAATTATTTATAGTTTACTCTTTATCTTATGTTAATATCAAAATAAACCACATATTAAGTAATATTTATTATCATTATAAATGAAATAAAAAAAAATAATAGTCCTAAATTTAGAACCATTACTTTTATTTGTAATAATTTAATTATTTTTTAGTTTTACTTAACTTCAATTCCACCTAAAACTGCAGTATACTTAATCCTTACTTTTGGTCCTGATAAAGCATTTCTATTTATTTTATGCTCAAATCCACCAAGTATAGGTGTCCCTGAAATTATTTCCACTCTAACATTATCAGGTAAAAATATATCTATACCGCCTAAAACTGCAGTAAGCTCTAATACTATATCTTCTGTTATTTTAGCTTCTCTTAAATCTATACCTAAGCCACCAAGTATTGCTTCTGCAACAATTCCCTTTAAATCTTCAGATGTATTCTTATAATCTCCTCCACCTAAAATTGCAGTATATCTTGGATATTGAGTTGAATCATACATATAAGATTTACTCTTAATATCTTCATCTGATTCAATTCCTCTTTTTTTCCCTGATCTAAAAAATGTTGCTAGTATAGAAATACCTATAGCTACTAATATTAATGGAAAAACTAATTTCCACATAACTCTTCCACTTATAATATCTAAACTATCAAAAAGTAATATAATTCCTACTATAATTAGTACCCCTGATCCCCAATTAAATCCATATCTAACCATAGATATTAATCCAGGTATAATTAAAAATAAAGTCCACCAACCCGGGAAAAATATATCTATATCCCAGATATCAAGTGCATTTCCACCAAATATAATACCAACCGCTACAAATAATAATCCCCAAATAAGCGCTGAATAATCTTTTTTCATCATTTACCTCCCAATATTTTACTCCCACCTATATAATAGCATATATTATAATACAATCTAAATAAATATTTGAAAAAGTATTGGCAAGAATATAGCCGGTAGTAAATTTGCTACCTTTATTTTAGTTACTCCTAGCATGTTAAATCCAAGTCCTACAATTAATAATCCACCAATTGCACTCATATTTGTAATTACTGTAGTACTTAAAACTCCAGATAAAATTCCTGCTCCTAACGTTATTGCCCCTTGATATATAAATACAGTTACTGCAGAGAATATTACACCTATTCCCAAAGATGATGTAAAGATAATAGATGATATTCCATCTAAAATTGATTTAGTAAATAAAGTATCATGGTTACCCTTAAGTCCACTTTCTAATGCCCCAACTATGGCCATAGCTCCAACACAAAATAAAAGACTTGATGTTACAAATCCTTCCGCTAATGATATATTATTACCTTTTTTACTTTTAAATTTACTTTCTAAGTAATCTCCCAGTTTATTTAACCATTTATCAATATCTATAACTTCTCCAATTAAAGCCCCTATAGCTATTGATATAATCATTATTAAAGTATCTTCTCCTTTTAAAGCTCCTGATATCCCTATGTATAGTACACATAATGCTAATCCATTCATTATTGTTGTACTTATTTTTTCTGTTAATCTTCCCTTTAGCAAAAGACCAACTAAGCAACCAACCATTACTGCTATTGAATTTACTATAGTTCCTAACATATTTACCCCCTTATTAGTTTACTTCATATAATTATACCAATATTTTGTAATTTTTTATATTCTTTTTATATACTCTCTCTCATAAAATAATTATGTAACAATAATTTGAGAGGTGTGAAATGTTTGATAACAACTCATTATTTCCCTTGCTTCTTTCTACTATAGCAGGATTATCTACTGTTTTAGGAGCTATCATCATATTTTTTACTAAGTCAAGAAATGAAAAATTTTTAACATTTGCTCTTGGCTTTTCTGCCGGTGTAATGATTGCCGTATCATTTACTGATTTATTTCCTACTGCCCAAACCGCTATATCTAAATATCATGGAAATACACCTGGAGTACTATGGTCTATTTTATTCATGTTGATTGGTGCTATAATGGCCTATTTAATAGACCTTTTAATTCCAGAAGGTAACAGCAACAAAATTGCTCAATATGATAATAACTTTGATATTTTCCGAGTTGGCTTAGTATCAACTATCGCTTTGATGATACATAACTTTCCTGAAGGTATAGCAACTTTCGTTTCTGGTTATCAAGATACTACACTTGGAATCACTGTAACACTTGCAATTGCACTCCATAACATACCTGAAGGTATCGCAATTGCCATGCCAATTTATTTTGCAAGCAAAAGTAGAGCCAAGGCTCTTAAGTACTCTTTTATTTCTGGTATGGCAGAGCCATTTGGAGCTTTAATTGCATTCATATGTTTAAAACCATTTATTAATGATCTTATTTTAGGAATCATCTTTGCTGTTGTTTGTGGAATAATGTTATATATCTCTTTTGCAGAGCTTATTCCCTCCTCCCAAAAGTATGGTTATTCTAAAATTGCATTAATATCAATTTTTCTAGGCTTTTGTGTAATGCCTTTAACCCATATTTTCGTTTAAGTTTAATATACACTATTTAAATAAATGTATATTTTTTCATCTTTTATAATTATAATAATATAAGATTGTTTTTAGGAGGATTATATGATTTTATTAGCCACAATTGCACTAGTTGGAATTGGATATACTTTAATTGAAATTGCATATAATTTTATAAATAATATTACAATTCCCTAAAAAATTGCCATTCAAATTAACCTAAATCTTAGATTAATTTGAATGGCATAATTATTTTATAACTTTATACTTCATCACCATTTGTTTCTATTACTTTCTTATACCAGTAATAACTATCTTTTTTATAACGATTCATCGAAGAACCTTCTTCCTCTTCTCTATCTACATATACAAATCCATATCTCTTTTGATAACCATTTAACCAACTTAACAAATCAGTAAATGACCAAGTGCAATAAGCAATTACTTCACAACCTTCTTCAATCGCAATTTTCATTTCTTCAATATGTGCCTTTAAGAAGGCTATTCTATATGGATCATGAATTGAATTATCTTCTTCCTTTTTATCAAAAGCACCTAATCCATTTTCAGATATTATTATTGGTAAATTATATCTGCTTGTAATTTCTCTTAAAGCATATCTTAAGCCCATTGGATCAATAGTCCAATCCCAATCTGTTGTTTTTAAATATGGATTAGATGGATTCTTAAATAATCCTGGTTGTCCTGTAACTTGTCCAGATCCTTTAACACCAGTAGTGTTAAATGTTCCATAAGGAGTTACTCCATCAATTGGATTATATTCACATACAGATGTTTGATAATAATTTACACCCATAAAATCAATTTTTGATGCTGCTTCTTTTAATATTTCTTCATCCCCAGCTTCAAATTTCGGTTCCATATTGCTATTTTTTAAGTAAATAAATGTTGACTTAGGGTAATGTCCATAAGCATACATATCCATCCACCAAAAATTCTTCATATCATCATAATCCATTTTTGACATTGCATTAATTGGATTACAATCAATAGCATAGCTTGGGCTATATGCAAAACTTGCTCCTATTTTCCCATTTGGAACTAGTTTCTTAAATTCCAATACTGTTTTTGCATGTGCCATAAATGCGTGATGATTAACTTGATAAAAAGTTTTTACATCATCAAATTTTCCTGGCGGATGCATTGCTGTAAGCCATCCTAAAGAAGTAAATATATTTTGTTCATTTAATGTAATCCAATACTTAACCTTTGAACCAAAACGTTCGAATAATATTTTTGCATATCTAACAAAATCATCTACTATTTTTCTATCCTCAAATCCATTATATTGATCTACTAATGCTTGTGGTAAATCCCAGTGGAATATTGTAACCATTGGCTCAATATTATATTTTAAGCATTCCTCAATTAGTTCTTCATAAAACTTTAATCCTTTTTCATTTACTTCTCCATTTCCATCCGGAATTATTCTTGCCCATGCAATTGAAAAACGATAAGTCTTAAGTCCCATTTCTGCCATTAACTTAATATCTTCTTTAAATCTATGATAATGATCTACTGCCACATCTCCTGTAGTATGTTTAAAAGTTTTACCTTCAATTCTAACAAATTTATCCCAATTTGTAAGTCCTTTGCCATCTTCTAAATAAGCACCTTCTACTTGATATGCAGCAGATGCACTTCCCCATAAAAACCCTTTAGGCATTTTAAAGTTTCCCATTTTTCTCACCCTCTATTTCTAAAAAAATTGTAATTATAGTTAATTCTAACAAATCATTAATTTAATTTCTATATTAATATTTTCACTCTTTTTATATTACTAATTAGAGATTAAATGCTTTTAATATATCTTTTGGATTTGTAGTTGTTTTTATTTTTTCTATTAACTCAATATCTTCTAGTGATTTTGCTATACTTGATATTATTTCTAAATGTTCATCATGCTTAGCCGCAACAGCAATTAATAGATATGCTGTTTGAGTACCAAATTTTATTCCTTTAGGATATTGTAAAACTATAATTCCTGCCTTTTCAACTTCACTCTTTCCACTTTCCGTACCATGAGGTATAGCAATTCCAAGGCCAATATATGTAGATATTATATTTTCCCTTTCTAACATAGAATCTATATATTCATATTTTGTATAACCATTATTAAATAAAAGTTCACCAGCTCTTATTATAGCTTCTTCCTTAGATTCGCTTTCTAAGCCTAACAAAATATTCCCTTCATTTAATAATGTATTATTTTCAACTTCAAGTAGATCTTCTACAGCATTAATTTCATTGCCCTCATTCTTTTTACTTAACTTCTCATATAAAACTTCTAAATTATCATCTTCTAAAAAGTTTTCTATAAAAATAATTTTATCCTTATTAATCTCTTTTTTTATACTATCCAATAGCCCTTTATGAGTTATTATTATATCAGCATCATCAGGTATATTAGCTACAGATGAATTAACTACTTCTATATCTAAATTAAAATCTTTTATTCTATTTCTAAAATTTGTTGCTCCCATAGCGCTTGACCCCATTCCTACATCACATGCAAACACTATTTTCTTTATATCTTTAATATCCAAGTCTAATTCCTGCACATTTTCCCTATTAGTATTTTTATCATCTTTTTCTCTATATTTTCTTTTTAATAAAAACGCAGATATAAAAAATGAAACTATAGCTCCAACACAAACTCCTAATAAATTTGTTAAAATATCACTTTTATGAGATAGCATCATTATAGAAAAAATACTTCCCGGAGATGCTGTTGCTATTAATCCAGAATTAAAAGTTAAAAAAGTTATTATAGAAACAATACTTCCTATAATTGCTGCTAATAACAATGATGGATTTATTAATATGTATGGAAAATATATTTCGTGTATCCCTCCAAAAAACTGAATTATAGCAGCACTAGGAGCTGACTGTTTCATGGTTCCTTTACTATATATAAAGTAAGATAATATTACACCTAATCCTGGACCAGGATTTGCTTCTAATAAATACAATATTGATTTTCCATATTCATTAACTTGATCTAGTGCTATTACACCTATTATTCCATGATTTATTGCATTATTTAAAAATAGTACTTTTATTGGTTCCATAAATACTGCCAATAACGGTAATAATCCATTTTTAACAATAAAAGATACCCCTATATTCATTACTCCTACAATGATAGTCATACTTGGTCCAATTACAAACAATCCTACTATAGCTAATATCATTCCTATAATAGCAAGTGAAAAATTATTTACTAACATCTCAAATCCAGCTGGAACTTTATCTTTTATTATTTTGTCAAATTTCTTTATTATGTATCCCGATAAAGGTCCCATTACCATTGCTCCTAAAACCATTGGTATACTAGTACTAGCTATTACACCAATTGTTGATATTGCTGCAACAACTCCTCCCCTTGGTCCCCCAGTAACTTTACCTCCCGTAATGCCTACTAATAATGGTAATAAATATTGTGTTAAGGGTTCTACTAGTAATGTTATCTTTTCATTTGGAAACCATCCTGTAGGAGTAAATATAGCAGTTATGAATCCCCATGCTATAAATGCACCTATATTGGGTATAATCATACTACTTATAAAATTTCCAAAGCTCTGTACTTTTTCTTTAATCACTACCTTTTTTCTCCTCTCTAGTTTCCTTTTATATTCCATATGCTAATTTTATCCTTATATTTCTTTTATATCAATTATTTTATAACTATTATTCAAAATTGTATTCACTTCAAAATATTATATAAAGAATAACACCAAAAGCATTTTGAATTTTACTTTTGGTGTTAGACTTTTAGAGATTAAATTTTGAGTTTTAAATATTTATATAAAAATATTATGCGCCTATTAATTTCTTAACTTCATCATAATATTTTTCTACCTTATCTAATACATCAGTATCACCTGATATTTTTGATATTTCAGCTAAAGATTCTTTAATACCTTTTTCATTAATTAAACTTTGTAATTGTACACTTTGAGCATCTTCTTTATTATCATAATGAAGTGCTGCCCCTACGCCTAATAATAAGTTATCTGTATTAATATTAAAGCCTCTTGCTGTAATTAATGGTTTTATTAATCTATCATTTTCATTTAGTTTTCTTAAAGGTTCTCTTCCAACCCTTGCCACATCATCTTTTAAATATGGATTCTTAAATCTATCTATTATTTTATTTATATATTTATAATGAGCTTCTTCATCAAAATTATATTTAGCAATTAATCCTTTTCCACTTTCAATCATTGCCTTTTTAACAAAATCGTAAATAACTTCATCTTTAATACTTTCTTCTATTGTTTCATATCCTTTTAAGTATCCAAAATAAGCAGTTATTGCATGTCCAGTATTTAATGTAAATAGCTTTCTTTCGATATAAGCCATTAAATTATCTACTAAATTCATACCTTCTATCTTAGGTATTTCACCTTTAAATGCTTTTTCTTCAACATTCCATTCATAGTAATTCTCAACTACAACATCTAAAATATTTTCACTTTTCACAGGTGGAACTATTCTATCTACAGAACAATTTGGGAATCCTACAAATTCTTCTAAATAATCAACTTCATCTTTAGTTAAATACTTCTTAACTTCTTCCTCAAGTTGTGAACTAGCCTTAATTGCATTTTCACATGCAATTATGTTTAAATAGTTCTTTACTCCATTTTCTTTTCTAAGAGCTATACCTTTTGCTATTGTTGGTGCTATTCTTGGTAAAACAACCGGCCCAACTGCAGTAGTTATAATTTCAGCTTCAACTATTTCTTTGTATATTTCATTATTTATTGATATAACACCACTTATATCATTAACTTTCTCTTCTGAACACACAGTATCCATTACATGAATTGTATACTCTTTATCTTTATTAATCTTATCAATTATTTCAGTATTTACATCTGCAAATACTACATGATATCCTGCCTTATATAATAATGATCCTATAAAACCTCTTCCTATATTTCCTGCTCCAAATTGAATTGCTTTTTTCATTAATAACTCCTCCTCATATCATCATTTAACATATTAAATATCTCTAAATTACTAGTAAAACTATTAAAATTATTAGTCATCTTAGCGTATTCATTTAATCTTTTTAATTGATTTTTTCCTGTTCTTATTTCTTTACCTTTTAAATATGGATTTTTAAATCTATCAATTGTTTTTTCTATATACCCTAAATTGCTTTTTTCATCAAATTTATATTTAACTGCTATTTTTGATGCACTTTCTTTTACTAAGTCTTTTACTAAATCATATATAAACTTATCATTTACACTTTCTTCTATAGATGTGTATCCTCTTAGCTTTCCAAAATACGAGGTCATAGCATACACTGTGTTTATTATAAATATACTTCTTTCAATATAGGCATTTAAATCATCTACAAAATTGGCACTTTCTATACTTGATATATCACCTTTAAATCCATTTCTATCTATTATCCATTGGCAATATTTCTCTGCTTGAGTGTAGAAATCGTTTTCATTTATATTTGGCATTACTATTCTATCAACTAAACAATTTGGAAATCCAATATACTCATCCAAATAATTTATTTCATCTCTATTTAAGTGTTTTTTTATTTCATCTTTAAGTTTTGTACTAGATTCTATAATATTTTCACATGAAATTATATTTAGATTTAGCTTACTTTCATTTTTATTTCTAATCTTTATTCCTTTTGCTATAATTAATGCAACTTGTGGTATATATCTTGATTCAATAGCTGCTGTTATTATTTCAGCATCAACTATTTCATTTATTATTTTATCACTTGTTAACATAACACCACTTATATTATTAACCTGCTCCTCTGTACACTCAATATCTTTTACATGAATTAAATATTGATTATTTTCGTTAAGCTTATTAATTATTTCATTATTTATATCAGAAAAAACTACTTGATAATTTGATTTTGAAAGTAATGGTCCTATAACTCCCCTACCTATATTTCCTGCTCCAAATTGAATTGCCTTTTTCATAAGAAATACCTCTTATTATTTGTTAAAAGTTTTTAATATTTCAAATTTGTCACTTGTATTTTTAAGCTTGTCTACTAACGTTTCATCTTCTAATGATATTGCGATATTAGATAATATTTCTAAATGATCATCTCCAACTCCAGCGATACCAATAACTAAGTATGCTAAATCATCACCAAAGACTACACCATCTGGATACTGAAGAACAACTATTCCCGATTTCTCAACTTCTTTTTTTGCTTCACCAACTCCATGCGGAATTGCTATTCCCATTCCTATATAAGTAGATACTATTTTTTCTCTTTCTTGCATTGCAGCTATATAGTTATTCTTAACGTACCCTTCTTTAACTAATATCTTACCAGCTCTCTCTATAGCATCTTCCTTGCTTTCACTTGATAATCCTAAAATTATATTATCACTCTTTAATATTGAAGTTTCTCTAGCTTGTACTGATGCTGCTACTTCTGCCACCGCAACTTCTTCTAACTCTCTATTTCCATCTGCTCTGTTTTCTAATATAGAATACAGCTTGTCCAGCTTGCTATCTTGTAAGAAATTATCTATAAACACATGATCTGCTTGTGGAGAATTTTTTCTTGCTCTTTCCTCTAACTTTTTATGACTTACAACTATATCTGCATCAGATGGTATTGTATCAACTGATGAATTAATAACCGTTATATTTGAAGCAAAACCTTTTGTTCTATTTCTAAACTTTGTTGCTCCCATTGCACTTGATCCCATTCCAGCATCACAAGCAAATACTATTTTATTGATTACTTCTTTATTAATTACTACCTCTTCATTTTCAGAAACAGTTTCATCATTATTATCACTTAACTTTTTAGCAGCTTTTCTAACTAATGGTGCTGCAACAACAAATGATACAGCTGTAGAAACCGCAACCCCTGCTAGGATTCCAATCATTCCACCCTTTGGTGCTAATGCCATTAAAGCAAATATACTTCCTGGTGATGGAGTTGCTACTAATCCAGCATTAAAAATTGAAAATACTAATATACCTGCAGCACTACCAACTATTGGTGCTATTATTAATAATGGATTCATTAATACATAAGGGAAGTAAATTTCATGAATTCCACCTAGTGCATGTATAATTGCTGCACCTGGTGCCGATTGTTTCATTCCACCTTTACTATAGAAACAATATGCTAATAATACTCCAAGACCTGGACCTGGGTTTGCTTCTAATAAGTACATTATAGATTGCCCAAGTTCTTTCGTCTGCTCAATACCAATTGGACCAATAATACCATGATTTATTGCATTATTTAAAAATAATACCTTAGCTGGCTCAATAAATATTGCTACTAAAGGAAGTAATCCTTTAGAAATTATTACTTCAACCCCTAACTTAAGACCTTCAGTTAAAATTACAACTACTGGTCCTATAGCATAAAATCCAACTATTGCAAGTATTAAACCAATGATTCCAACTGAAAAATTGTTAATTAACATCTCAAATCCTGCTGGAGCTTTACCTTCAATAGCTTTATCAAATTTCTTAATAGTATATCCAGCTAGTGGACCCATTATCATAGCTCCAATAAACATTGGAATATCTGCACCTACTATAACACCTGCAGTTGCAATTGCACCTATTACTCCACCTCTTACATCTCCAACTACTCTACCACCAGTATATCCAACCAATAATGGAAGTAAATACTTTAACATTGGATCAACTAAACTCGCTAATTGCTCGTTAGGAAACCACCCTGTTTCGATGAATAATGCAGTAATTAATCCCCAAGCTATAAACGCTCCTATATTAGGCATTACCATTCCGCTTAAGAACTTACCAAATTTTTGAACTTTCTCCTTGATCATCTCTACTCCTCCATAATACTCTTTAATTCCTTCCTATATAAATCACCTAAAACCTTTTCTATAATATTAGTTAACTCTTCTTCACTACTTTTTTTAATGGATTCCCTAAAGCTTTCCTTCTCTATTATTTCTCCATTTATGTAGCTCATTATATTTATCTGAGTTTGTGTATTTTTTTCAGGAATTAAAGAAACAATTGCAAAATCAATTTCTTTATTATTCTCTATTAACTTTTCTTTTAATCTTACAACTCCAAATTTACAAGAAGTAATATTTTCATCTTTACAATGTAGTAACATCATATTGAATCCTTTTAAATAGGTGCTAGATTTCATTTCTCTTTCAATCAATGACTTTTTTATTTGCTTTGAATGATTTACATTATTAGCAAAAATACTACTAGCTATTCCTATCAAATCGTTTACTGATTCTACATAGTTAATTTCTCTTACTTTTACTTCTTCTATTATTGAAATTATTTCAGTGCCCAAATTTGTTATACTTTTTATTTTATCTTTGTCACACTTAACTTCTTTTTTTGCTATTTTTTTAAATATTCTATCCTTAGAATATCTATGAATAAATTCTTTTAACTTTATTTTATCCTTTTGTAGAAACATTGGATTTAAGCAAATATGCTTATAATCTACATCTAACTCTACTGTTGATATTATAAAGTCGATACCTTCATTTTTTAACTTATCTGTATCAATATTTATAGCTGATATACTACTTTTAATATCCAAGTTTTGATATTCTTTTTTTATATTTACAGCTAATAACCTTGATGTTCCAATACCTGTTGGACATGCTATTACAACTGATAAGTTTTCACTTTTTATATTTTCTTCTATTGCAGCAGCAATGTGCATTGCTATATACGCAACTTCAGATTCTGGTATTTTATTTACTTTAGTAATTTTCTTTAATATTTCACAAGCATTTTCACAAGAATCATAAATTTCTTTATACTGTTCCTTTATATTTTCTAATAATGGATTTCTAATATTAAGTTTCATAGTCATTCTACTAACTGCAGGAACTAAATGATTATATATATCTTTGCTTAATTTTTGCTTATTAAGTATTTCAATATTAAAGTCTTTTTCAACCTCTGATATTATATAATTAGAAATTTGCTTAATATCTAAGTTATCTAAATCAATATCATTTTTTACTTTATTTAATCTTAATCTTGCTCCCTTTAAATGCATTGTTATATAACCAATTTCATCTTTAGGAATTTCAATAATAAATATTTTTTCTAATTCATTTGTTATTTCAGTTGCAACTGCAAATTCAGGTAATAATTCTAATTCACTTAATGAATCTTTATCCATTGAAATTTTTTCACCATTTTTTATTCGTTGAACTGCTAACGATATATGAACAACTAATCCAATATAATCACTATCTATAAGTTTAAAATTACATTTATCCTCTAAATCTGATACGATTTTTTCTATATCTCTAATTATTGTTTTATCAATAAAATTAAGCATTCTATTTTCTATTGAAAACTCTATACTATTTTCAGTATTTGGATTATTCAACGATTTTTTTAAAAGCTTTATTAACTCTTTTTCATCTAGAGTCTTGTACAAAATATCTGCTAATACTTTTCTATAATTATTTTCATTACCTTCTAGATAAATCCCTAAACCTTGTTTTCTAATAAGCTTTATATCAAATTCTTTTAACCACGCTTCAACTCCATCTAAATCATTACTTAAAGTTCCCTCTGAAACTTTTAATTGATTAGTAAAGTAAAATAATTTTAATGGTTCTTTATTTACTAATAGCTCACCTAAAATAATTCTTTTTCTTTCATCTTTGGTATATTCTTTTTGAATACTTTCAACTTCTAGAAGTTCTAATATTAATTGTTGATTCTCTAGATTTTCATCTATTATTAAACCAACACCTGGTTTTTTAATAAAATTAAATCCATTTTCATCTAACCATTCTTCAATTTTAGGCATCTCTCTTAATACAGTTCTTGAACTTATATTTAAGCTTTCAGCAATTGTCGAAATAGTTATAGGATTTTTACTAGTTGATTTAGTTAAAATTTGTATAATTTGTTTTTGTCTAGACATTAATTTTTTCTTTCTCATAGGCTCTCCTATTAGTGACATTTTTAAATATCAACTACTTACAATTTTATTTTATCTCTATTATTCGTTTACATCAATCTATTCATATGTCATAAATGTCCCCATCACTTAGTGACAAATTTGAGAATATTTATATTTTATTACAGATATAACTTTATTGCACCTTTATCTTTATATATTTTAAATTATCCCCCTTATTTATAGTTATTGAAGAAAAAAAGAAGTGCCCTAAAACACTTCTATTCCTTATTATACTTCCTTATTGCTAATTTTAAAGCTTCATCTTCTAAATCTGAGTATCCTTTAAAAATAACTTCATCTATATCTTCATTATTAAATAAAAACGTATAATCATTCCCTAAATAGCCTTCTGGATATAAAACCCCAAGATAATCCCAAAGTTTTTCTTCCTCACCCTGTAACTGCATTCTGCCCACTATCATTAGCTTTTTATACCCACCTTTTAAAACTACAATAGATCCTAGTGCTAAAAGTTCTTGTTTATTATTCTCCAATTTATGTACCCCCTATAATATAATACTTCTTATATATCATCATTATAGATTATACATATTTCTATTAAATTATAATAGCTATTTAATAAATATCTATAGCTTTTATATCTAATAATAAAGTTTTATCTTAATCTACTTTCTAATTGTTCTTTAAGTTCTTCATATCCTGGTTTACCTAAAAGTGCAAACATATTCTTTTTATACTCTTCTACTCCTGGTTGATTGAACGGATTTATTCCCAATAAATATCCGCTGATTCCACATGATTTTTCAAAGAAATAAACTAATTGCCCAAAATAATATGGAGTTAATTCAGGTATATTTATAATAATATTAGGCACTCCCCCATCATTATGTGCTAATACAGTTCCTTCGAATGCCTTTTTATTCACATAGTCGATAGTTTTCCCTTTTAAAAAGTTTAATCCATCAACATTACCTTCCATTTCACCAATAACTATATTTTTATTGACCTTTTCAACATTAAGAACTGTTTCAAACATTATTCTACTACCATCTTGAATAAATTGTCCCATTGAATGTAAATCTGTTGAAAAGTCAACTGCAGCTGGGAAAATTCCCTTTTTATCTTTTCCTTCTGACTCTCCATATAATTGCTTCCACCATTCATTAAAATAATGTAATGATGGTTCGTAATTAACTAAAACCTCAATTGATTTTCCTTTATTATATAAAATATTTCTTAATGCTGCATATTTATAACAATCATTTTCTTCTAATGAACTACTAGAATATTTTTCTCTTGCATCTGCTGCACCTTTCATAATTTCATCAATGTTAATACCAGCCACTGAAATCGGTAATAATCCAACTGCTGTTAATACAGTAAATCTACCACCTACATTATCAGGTATAACAAATGTTTCATATCCCATTTCATTTGATAATCCCTTTAATGCTCCTCTTTCTCTATCTGTTGTTACAAATATTCTTTCTCTAGCTTCATCAGCTCCATATTTCTCTTCCATATACTTCTTAAATAATCTAAAAGCTATAGCTGGTTCTGTTGTTGTTCCTGACTTAGATATTACATTTACTGAAATATCTATACCATCAATAACCTCAAATAATTCTGATATATAAGTAGAGCTTATATTATTTCCTACAAAAAATACTTTTGGAGCTTTCCTTTTTGACTTAGGCAACATATTATTAAAATTACTAGTTAGCATTTCAATAGCTGCTCTTGATCCTAAATATGAACCGCCAATTCCAATTACTATCAATACATCTGAATTACTTCTTATTTTCTCTGCTGCAACCTTTATTCTTTCAAATTCTTCTCTATCATAATTTTTAGGTAAGTCCAACCACCCTAAAAAGTCATTTCCTGCACCTGTTCCATTATGAATAACTTCATGTGCACTATTAACCATTGCTTTCATATATCCAATTTCATTTTCATTAATAAATCCTTCTAATTTTGACACATCTAACGATAAACTTCTCATACTCACACTCTCCCATAATAATTTATTTTTAATAAAATGGACTATATCAAAATCAATTTACATTACAATTCGATATAATCCATTCATTTACTTTTAAATTTTATTTACTACTCAACAGTTACTGACTTTGCAAGATTTCTTGGCTTGTCTATATCACAACCTCTTTCAGTTGCTACATAGTATGCTAATAACTGTAATACAACAGCTCCTAATATAGGTGCTATTCTAGTTGAAATTTGTGGTATTCTTATAATTTCATCAAAAACAGATAAATCTACTTCTTGATTTTCATATGCTATACCAATAATTTCAGCTCCTCTAGATTTAACTTCTCTGATATTACTAATCATTTTATCCTTTAAATTACTTTGAGTTAATAATGCTATTATTTTTGTTCCTGGTTCTATTAATGCTATAGTTCCATGCTTAAGCTCTCCACCAGCATATGCTTCTGAATGAATATAAGCTATCTCTTTTATCTTAAGAGCTCCTTCTATTGCTAATGCATAATCAACATCTCTTCCTAAATAGAACAAATCTTTTTCTTGAGATATAAGTTTAGCAATCTTAGCAATTTGAGCTTTCTGATTTAACACTTCTTCTACCTTACTTGGTAACTCTAATAATGCATTTTTAATCTCAGCTTCTTCTTCAGATTTTAATAATCCTTTTAAATCTGCTAAATACATTCCTAATAGGTTCATTACAACAGCTTGAGTTGTATAAGCTTTAGTTGATGCTACTGCAATTTCTGGTCCAGCCATAGTGTATATTACACTATCTGCTTCTCTAGAAATACTACTTCCAACAACATTAGTTATAGCTAATGTTTTAGCTCCTATTTTCTTTGCATCTCTAAGAACTGCTAATGTATCAGCTGTTTCTCCTGACTGACTTAATGTAACTATAAGTGTCTTATTAGTTACTATTGGGTTTCTATATCTAAACTCAGATGCAATTGCTACTTCAACAGGTATTCTTGCTAAATCTTCAATAGCTACCTTTCCCATTAGACCTGCATTATATGCAGTTCCACATGCAACAATATATATTCTATCCATATTTTCTAATTCTTCTGATGTAAGCTTAAAATCACCTAAATTAACTTTTTCATTTAAAGCTACTCTTCCTGCCATTGTATCTTTAATTGCTTTTGGTTGCTCATGAATTTCTTTTAACATGAAAGAATCATAACCACCTTTTTCTGCTGCATCCTCATTCCATGTTACTTTATATATTTCTTTGTTTATTTTATCTCCATTTGCTTCAAATACTTCAACACCTTCATTTGTTAATACAACAAATTCATTATCCTCTAAAAGATAAATATCTCTAGTATAATTTAATACTGCTGGTATATCAGATGCTATAAATGTTTCACCTTGTCCTATTCCAACTATTAATGGACTATCTTTTCTAACAGCAACTATCTTATCTGGTTCTTGCCCAGAAACTACTCCTAAAGCATAACTACCTTCTAATTTTTCAGTAGCCTTTACTACTGCTTCAAAAAGATTGCCATTATAATAATAATGAATTAAGTTTGGTATTACCTCTGTATCTGTTGCAGATTTAAATTCATACCCTTCGCTTTTTAACCATTGGGTAAGCTCACTATAATTTTCAATAATTCCATTATGAACTACAGTAATATCACCTTTTGATGTTTGATGTGGATGTGAATTTACATCTGAAGGCTCTCCATGAGTTGCCCATCTTGTATGTCCAATTCCTATTGTTCCTTCTGCTGAGTTATTTGATAATTCTTCAACAAGATTTGATAAACGACCTTTATGCTTTCTTATTTCAACTTTACCATTATTAATAACTGCTATTCCAGCTGAATCATATCCTCTATATTCTAATTTTGATAATCCTTCTATTAAGAAATCACTTGCTTTCTTCTTTCCTACATAACCAACTATTCCGCACATATATTTTCTTCCTTCCTTACTTTTATTTTTTATAAACCGAATTATTAGTTTAAGATGGAACTTTAATTCAACCTTTAGGTTAGAATTGGTTATACCCCAAGTACACTTAGTCTAAGGGCGTGTCTTTTGTTATCTACTACCTAAAGAGGTAGTAGTGTTGTAACAGCTATCCATCATAAAAAATTTATTGTAATAATTTAATTCAAACATTGTAAAACTACATACAAATGCTGTGACATTAAAAAAATACAATCAAGGTTTTAACACCAGACTAGACCTGTCCTACAAATCGCTTCATAGTTTTACTAGTCGCTAACGGTAGTGCGATACCGTGGGGCACCCGCCGAAGAATTCGATACTCCCCATCCTCGTCAACTCATAAGAGTTCTGGCGCTTTATATTTAAAATTAAACTTCTTACTAATTCCTCCTTTTTTTGAAGTACTAAGTTATATTTATAAATCATTAAAGATAAAATTTTTATAATAGCAGTAATAGTCCTTAGTCGTATAATGTATAACAAATAAAATTAAAATTTTAATTTTAATTTTTATAAATATAACCAAGATTAATTTTATACCAGTAAAATTATTCCTTCAATTAATAGATATTACATAAATGTCACTAAAGAGTTAGTGACAAAATTAAATATAAAAAAACAATGATAAGTTTCAAAACAATTCTTCTTAAACTTATCCATCAATCATATGAAAAAAATTGTATAAGTCATAAATTTAAAGTGCTAATTTAGCATAAAACAAAAAACAACCATTTTACACTTTTATTTGTAAAATGGTTGCTTTTTTAAATTATACTTCTAAAGACTTATAAATTGCCTTAGCTACTCCATCATTATTATTACTATCAGTAATATATTTAGCTATCTCCTTAATCTCTGGAATTGCATTTTCCATAGCATAAGAATTTTCAAATTCAGTAAACATTGAATAATCATTAAAGCTGTCGCCAAGAACTATTACTTCACTCTTATCTATTCCCATTTTTTTAATTGTCTTAGCTAATATTAATCCTTTTTGGGCCTCAATATCACTTATTTCAATATCATTAGAGAAAGTTGATGCTACTGCTAAATCACTTGTGCTTTTCTTTAATTTTTCTTTTAAATTTGCTATTAATTTCTCATCATTATCAAAAGTAACTATTTTTAATACCTCTACATTACTTTCTAAAATTTCATAAACATCATCTATATATTTCATTCCTCTTTCAGTATGGAACTTTTCAACGAATTCTATTACTTCTTCTTCATTCATCTTAGGGTTAAACAATTTAAATCTATCAATAATAGCTTTTTTATCACTTTCTTTATTAGTTACATAAGATCCCTTATTAGTCATTAATTGAATACATAATCCAGCATCATTTAATATATCAAATACTATTTTTACGCTATCTTTATTCATATAAACACTTTCAATAACATTTCCATTTACGTCTCTGTACTCTGCTCCATTACTTAAAATACATTCGCATTTTAAATTACATTCTTCTAAATATGACTTAACAGCACCATAATCTCTTCCTGTTACAATTGTAAAGTGTCTTCCCATTTCTTGAGCTTTTCTTATAGCCTTTAAGTTTTCTTCAGATATCATATGATCATCATTTAGTAAAGTCCCATCCATATCACTTGCAATTAATTTTATCATATCTTATTCTCCTACTCCTTATCTTTAATGTTATTTTATACTATTTATTATACCAAACTTTATTATATAAAATATAAATAATAAAGTTAAATTTATAAGTGGTATAAAAAAACGGACTACATATTATAAATAAAATGTAGTCCATTTCCCTAATTATTAAAGTTCTTCACCATTAGTTGCTATAACTTTTTTATACCAATAGAAACTCTTCTTTTTACTTCTATTTAAAGTACCATTTCCTTCATTATCTTTATCGACATAAATAAATCCATATCTCTTTTTCATTTCTCCAGTTGATGCTGATACTAAATCTATACATCCCCATGGAGTATATCCTATTAAATCAACTCCATCTGCAATTGCTTCTTTCATTGCTTTAACATGTTCACTTAAATACTCAATTCTATAATCATCATTTATAGTTCCATCTTCTTCTGGAATATCTACAGCACCTAATCCATTTTCAACTATGAATAATGGCTTTTGATATCTATCATATAGTTGATTTGCTGTTATTCTTAATCCAAGGGGATCTATTTGCCATCCCCATTCTGATGCCTTTAAATATGGATTTCTAACAGTTTTAAATGCATTTCCTGAAGTTTTTCCATTAACTATTTCTGGATCAACACTTGCACATCTGCTTGAATAATAACTAAATCCAATAAAATCTACAGTATTATTCTTTAATATCTCATCATCATTTTCACCAAATACAAGCTCAATTCCATTTTCTCTTAAGAATCTCTTTGCATAACCAGGATATTCTCCTCTTGATTGAACATCTATAAAGAATAAATTTTCTCTTTCTTTATCCATAGCTTTTTGGACATCTTCTGGATTGCAACTATATGCATAAGTTGCTCCAGCAGCAAGCATACATCCTACCATAGATCCTGGAATTATTTCATGTGCCATTTTAGTTGCTAATGCACTTGCTATAAGTTCATGATGAGCTGATTGATACTTAATTTGAAGTTCATTATCCCCTTCTTCAAATCTAACACCAGCACCCATAAATGGTAGGTGTAATATCATATTAATTTCATTAAATGTCATCCAATACTTAACTTTATCCTTATATCTTGTGAAGATAGCCTTACAATAATTTAAATAGAAATCTACAAATTTACGATTTTTCCATCCACCAAACTTTTCGATAATTCCAATTGGAGTATCAAAATGGCATATTGTAACTACTGGTTCTATTCCATGTTTAATCATTTCATCAAACATTTCATCATAGAATTTTAATCCATCTTCATTTGGAGTTTCTTCATCTCCTTGAGGGAATATTCTTGACCAAGCAATTGATATTCTTAAACATTTAAATCCCATCTCTGCAAATAATGCTATATCCTCTCTAAATCTATGATAAAAATCTATAGACTCATGTGATGGATAATACTCTCCTTCAATAGGTCTTAAAATATCAATTTTACCTTCCATAACTTTTCTTCTATTTTCTCCAGCTGGACAAAGATCAACAGTTGTTAATCCTTTTCCGCCTTCTTTGTATCCACCTTCACATTGGTTTGCAGCTAAAGCTCCTCCCCACAGAAAATCTTTTGGAAATTTATTAAAATTATTATTCATAACTATCCTCCCCTTTTATTTACTAAAGTATTGTAATCAATGTTTCTCCTGTATTAACTGATTTAATGTCCTTTGGTACTATTTCTAAATATTCCATAGTATTTGTGATAATAACAGGTGTAATTAATTCATAACCTTCATTTTTTATAGCATTCATATCAAATTCAACTAAAGTATCTCCAACTTTAACCTTATCTCCATCTTTAACATGTGCAGTAAAATGCTTACCATCTAATTGAACTGTATCCATACCAATATGAATTAAAATTTCAGCTCCATATTCTGATTTTAATCCAATTGCATGCTTTGTTTTAAATATCATTTGAACTGTACCGTTTATTGGTGATACTACCTTTCCTTCTGTTGGATTAATAGCAATACCTTTCCCCATCATTTCTGATGCAAATGTTTCATCCTTAACTTCATTTAAAGGAACTATATTTCCTTTTAATGGGCTAGCAATAGTAATTTTATTCATTAATGGTGCTTTATCTACTGCAACTTCTTCTAAAGATTCATCTTCTATTTGATCATCTTCATTTGCAGGATCTTCAAATCCAATTATCCAAGTTAAAGCAAATGCAGATACAAATGCTATAGCGCAACCAATTAATGCATGAACAATATTCATTGGATTTTCCCCTATAAATATAGCAATAGATGCTAATCCTGGTGCTCCTGATGAATAACGAACAACTCCCATAAGTCCAATATATAATCCAGCTAAAGCTCCTCCTGAACAAACAGCTATAAGAGGTTTTTTAAGCTTCATTGTAACACCATACATCGCTGGCTCTGTAATTCCAAGCAATGCAGTAAGTCCTGCTGATCCTGCTAATTGTTTTAAATCTCTATTTTTAGTTTTTAAAGAAACACATAAAACTGCGCCACCTTGAGCTATATTAGATACAAGCATACCTGGTCCTAAAACATTTTCTGATCCCTTTAATGCTAAATCATTAAATGCTAATGGGAAAAATGCATAATGCATACCAACTAAAACAAGCAATGGAGATACTCCACCAATTATCATTGGTATTGACCAAGGTGCAACATTATTTATAGCTGTTACAATATCAGCTAAACCTTCGCCTAAAACTGATCCTATAGGCCCTAAAGCTATTAAAGCTAATGGCCCCATAACCAATATAGTAATTAAAGGTTTTGAGAAAAATTTAATTGGTTTTGGTGATATTTTATCTGCAAAATTTTCAACATATGACATTACCCAAACAACTAGTATAATCGGAATAACTGAAGATGTATAACTTACTAACTTAACAGGTAATCCAAATAAAGTTACAGCTTCTTTTGCATTTACTAAAGCTGTCCAGTTCGGATGAATCATTATTCCTCCCATCAATATACCCATAAATGGATTACACTTAAATTTAACTGCCGCAGTATATCCAAGTGCTACTGGGAATAAGAAGAATATTGCATCTGCCATAAAGCTTAATATATAGTAAGTTTGACTTTCTTTAGACATTAATCCAAAAGTGGTTAATAATACTAAAACAGCCTTTAACATTCCAGCTGCCGTAAGTGGTGGTAATATTGGAGTAAAAGTACCTGCAATTATATCAAATATCTTATCCAATCCTTTCTTCTCACCATCATTTTTAGAACTAGAACTTTGGAAATTACCAATCTTTAATAACTCCTTATATACATTAGCAACATCACTACCTATAATTATTTGATATTGGGCTCCTTTATCTACAACACCCATAACACCTTTTGTTTTCTTTATTGCTTCTGTATTGGCTTTTGATAAATCTTTAAGATTAAATCTTAATCTTGTTGCACAATGTGTTAAATTTGATACATTTTCTTGTCCACCGACATTTTTTAATATTTGTTTTGCTAAATTTTCATAATTCATAGCTTAATTCCTCGCTTTCAATATTTTAATTTTCTCAAATTTAAAATTTTGAAGAATTAAGGTTTTGCCTAGCCTAACCTAGTAACAATCCTATGAAACTTCTAAGGTTATATTAATTTTCCTGATCATCACCTCCACAATTTACTTATCAGTTAATAAAAATTATATAAAAAAACCTAAACTAACTTTTAAAATTAAAACTACAGATATACTTACTTCTAGCATTATACTTCAAATAAAATGATAAATACTTTAATAAATCATTCTAATGAATTATCATATCTACTGCTTAATTTTAATTATTAATTTAGGTTTTGCCTGATCGAATCAGTAACAATCCTAATGGAAAGTATTAAAGTTATATTTAATTTTAACAATTTTCATGTACTACTCTAGCTGTATGTATTATTAAATATAGCATTTCTTCTTTAGTTAATTGAGTACCATATTTTTGCTTTACAAATCCCTCAATTCTTTTTACACACTCATAAGAATTTGGATACTTAAGTTTTATCATGTCAAATAAGTCATTATCATTATCTTCATAATATCTTCCACTAGATAGTCTTTGAGTAAAGAATTTTAAATGAGTAATAAATCTATAATAATTAATCGACTCTTCATCAAATTCAATATTAAAATGATACTTTACCATCTTTAATATTTCTTCAATTAATTTAATCATATCTACTATTTCTGGCATTTCTTGATCAAGTTCACCATTTAAAATATGCATTGCTATTGATGCTGCTTCATCTTCTGGTAACTCAAAATTTAAATTCTCCTCAATAATCTTTAATGCATGGATTCCAATTTCAAATTCAACTTTATGAAGTCTCTTAATATCCCAAAGCATTGCATTTTTTATTTCTAAGTTTTTTTCTGCTCTACTAATTGCAAAACTAATATGATCTGTAAGTGTTAAATAAATATTTTCATTTAACTTTGTACCCAACTTATTTTCTGCATATTTTATTATATTTTCTGCAACTTCTAAATACTTTGCTGGAATATCATTCACTAAAGTAAGCAACTTTTCATTTATACTTTTATTTTCTAAGACGAATATTTTTTCTATTTTACTCTCATCAATCTCATCGCCTTTTTTCTTTTGGAAAGCTATACCCCTTCCCATAACAACTGCTTCTTCACTATTTTCACTTATAATTGTCACAACATTGTTATTTAATACTTTATTTATGATCATATCAGTATAATCCCCTCATTTTTATATTTACTAATTTAAGATATTAAACTTAATTAAAGTTATACAAAAAACCTAAATCAATATCAAATAATGCATATAATTATCATATAAAAATAATTAATATACATATATTTGGTATCAATTTAGGTTTTGCCTGCTTACTCAGTAACAATCCCAAAATGGATTCCACTATTAACTTGTCTTAATTTTATCAACTAATGTAAACATTGTCAATATATTTATTTAAATTTTATGCAGCTTCTACAAAGCATATATTTTCAATTTTATGCTTTAAATTTTTATTTATATAAGCTACTATTCTTCCTACTAATAACGCCGATAAAACAGTTCCAATACCTAATCCATCTAATCCTTTATTGTTTATAAGTAATATTCCTACTGATAGTGCTACTACAACACAATCAAAGTATATTTTTGCCTTTCCAAATTCTATTTTTGCCTTTTTACTTATAACTTGTGCTAATCCATCTGGAGCTACTGGTACAATATTTGCTGTAATAGTAAATGTAACACCAAAAGCTGTGATAAAAAAGCTTAATATACAAATTACTATTCTAATATAAAAACTATCAATATTTATATTAATAATTGCATTAAAAAAATTCATTATTTGACCAAATAATATAGCAAATATTATTTGTAATAATTGAACTATTTTAAAATCCCTTCTTAATATTAGTATTTGTATTCCTACATAAATAATGAATAATATTGCTGCCGCTCTCCCTAAGCTAATACTAGTAACCTTACTTATACTTAGCGGTAATGAACTTACAGGTGATGCTCCTAAGTTAGATTTTATTGCTAATACTCCACCTAAAGCCAATAAAAATATACCACAAATATAAATAGCTATTCTGTTTGCATTCTTCATCTATATCCCCCAAAAATTTATATTTACTTTATTAAAAAATTTCTCATTATAAATTCTCCTATAGATATGATCATAAAAAAATAAATAGATAGTACCAATATTTTCTTATATTACTACTATCTATTTATTATCATTTACACATAAAATTGTCAACTTAATTATGCAATCACAGTTGATTCATTATTTGATTTTTCTTTACCGTTAAGAACAATTCCAACAAACTTTTTACCATAAGGTAAGCAGAATTGAATGAATGGTCCTATCGCCAACATTGCTATAATAGTACCGATTCCAACCTTTCCACCAAGAATAAATCCAACAATTAAAAAAGTTGCATCAAATGCTATTCTAACCCATCTATATTGACAGTTTAGCTTGTCTTTAATTATAAATGGAACAATATCATTTGGTGCTACTCCTATATCACTTTCAGACATTATTGAAAATCCTACTGCAATTATAAAGCATCCACCTAATACTAATAACATCTTTACAAATATATTTGCAGATTCTATAGGAAAATATGATACTGCTTTTACACCTAAATCAATTATTGGTCCTACCCCAATAACACATATTAATGTTCCTATCTTTATACGTTTTCTATCAACTATCAGTATTCCAATAAATAATACTATTAGTATTATCATATTTGCTACACCTGGAGTAACTTCAGCTCTTCCTGTAATCATATGAACTATTGATAAATCTTTTAATCCAGTTTTATTTAGAACCGTTGCCAATCCTTCTGTAAAAACAGTAAATGAATCTGATCCAATGCTTGTCTTTAAAAATAAAGCTACACCAAATTGAATTATACTCATTCCAACAAAAAACATTACTAATCTTTTAATCAAATTAATTGCTTTTTTCAATTTTTTCACCCTTTACTATTATGTTTTTTTCTTCGACTAAGTGCTGTGACTATTTAATATTTATGTAATTTAAGTGCACATATTCCATTTTATAAGAAATTATATGTATTGTCAAAAAAATATCAATTATATTATTACGACTATCTTATTGACTAATTATCTAAACAAATAAGATAATCGTAATACTATTTATAGATAACTAAGGACACTTTTTATATACTACTCTTTGAGCAATATATATTGTCATTTACATTAATAAAAGTTTCTTTTTCTGATATTTCACTATTTATTAAAACTCTGATCTTAATAGTTGCTTTAGCGCTCTCACCAATATTTAGCTCGCTAACTTTCCATATTATTTCCTTTCCTAGTTGATGAATTGATCCTTTTGATACACTTATTTCTTTTACTGTTATTCCTCTTCCTAAAACATCAGTAATTCTAATATCCGTTGCTACATCTGGACCATTATTTATAATATTTATTTCATATTGAGTTTTTCCTCCGGGTTCAACATCAATATTATATTGTGATTTTTCTATACTTAAATTGCATATTCTAGTGCTTACTTTCATTATAGATATTGAACTCTCTTCATAATAGCCTTCTTTTTCTTTACTTCTATCTTCAGAAATTGAATGAGCATATCCAGTAATATATGTGTTTAATTCATTATCTAATGCAAGCCCTAATGCAAAATCATTTATATTTTCTCTTAAGAATGTTCCAAGTAATAAAGCTTTTCTTCTTTCTTTGTTTATATCTAATTTTAATAAAAAAGAATTATATCCATTTTTTACCCAACCATTTTCATAACTATTCACTGGAAAATCAGTTGATGTTGTAAACCCACATATATATACATAATTATTATAATCAATTTTTATATCTGAACATACATCACTTCCATTTCCATCTATATAACTTCCATAGGCTAGTCCTTTTTCTCCTGATAATTGTGTATTTATCTTAATAAGAAACCCCGAACCCTCTATGTTAGATATACTATTTTGAAATGCATTTTGGGTTATAGGAAAATTATTCAAAGAATTTGTTACTCCTGTTATATAAGCACATTCTCTTGAATCAACTGCAATTCCATATCCAGCTTCTTCCCCATCTCCACATAAAAATGAGGAATATATTAAGCTCTCTTTTCCTGTTTTATTCAAATTAAATTTAGATATAAAAGCACTACTTAATCCTCCTTTAAATTTAGTTTCATAAGCATTTTGTGTTACAGGAAAATCCTTTGATTGAGTAACACCTGTAACATATACATAACCATTGTCATCTACTGCTAATGCTGAAAAACTAGTTGAGTCATTTCCACCAAAATATGTTCCATATAACAATGCATCTTTTCTTTCTTTATTTATATCTAGTTTTAATAAAAATCCAACATCAACAGCATCATCATTATTTTTTTCATAAGCACTTTCACTTATAGGAAATCCAAAATTTGAATTAGTTAATCCCACTACATATACATTCTTTTCCTTATCTATTGCCACCGAATAAGCATAATCATACGAATTCCCACCTAAATATGTTCCATAAACTAAGCTACTTAATCCAACCTTTTTAGTGTCTATTTTAATTAAAAAACCTGTTTTACTTCCCCCTGGATAACTATATGCATATGATTTTTCTGTTACTGGAAATTCATATATTGAATTAGTTGCTCCTACTATATATGCATTTTTTTCATTATCCACAGCTATTCCAACAGCCTCATCAATGCCTTCCCCACCAATATAAGCTGCATACTTTAGTGCCGACTGTCCCTTTTTAGTAGTATCTATCTTTACCAAAAAAGCACCATAATCCTTTCCACTTAAAACATTTTTATAAATCTTCTTGTCTGGAAAGTTTTGAAAGCCTACTTCTCCTGTAATATATACACAGTTCTTTTCATCTACAGCTATTGAATTTGCTCTATCAACTACACAAGTAGAATTAAAATTATCAAATGATACTGATATGGTAATTGTTAAACTATCTTCTTCATTATAATTACTTATATTAAATTTTATATTACCGTCCTCATCTATTCCAAAGCTACTTTCTATTTTTTCATCATTATTATTTTGATAAGCTTCAGGTTTTGATATTTTTAATATTCTTTCTTTTATATTAACATTTATATCTCCATTATCATCTAACTCTATGTTATTTGCTCCATTTAAATTTAATAATATGTTGTTTATATTTTTATTAGGTTCAACTATAAAGTCCCATTTAATAACCCCCTCACGTTCATAATATAATATATCTATTCCATTATATATTTCTTTGTATAATAGCTTTTCATATAATGGTATAGAACATTTCCAATTTGAAATATCTTCTCCCTTAAAATAATTTAATGTACAATTAAATTCATTTTTACCTATTATTTGAGGAATCTTATTTGAACTTTTAAAACAAACTCTCAAAACATTAATTTGATACTCTTCCATTTTTCTTAGTGATGTATTATATAAGTTACTACTATCTAACTCTTTCAACTCTTGTATTTTTTCATTACTTCTAAATGCTAATACTATCTCCTTATCAGTAAAAAAGGTTGTACATTCTTTTTTGTTTAATACAAATTGTACCTTATTATCATATTGACCTATATTTCTTTCAAATATCAACGGTAAATTATTTAATACATTTGCTATCTTAACATTGCTCATAATCTCTCCTCCTTTTATAACATTATTTCTACTATATATTAACTTATGTACCTTAATTTTTAATTATCACTACATTTCTATTTATATATAACTTGATTTAAATGCATAAAAAGAGACTATCAATTATGATAATCTCTTTTCTTTATCAATAAATAACTCTAATTACAATTTTCTATAGTAAGTTAAACCTATATATTTACTTAATAATAATTAATATTTTTTTATATTAATTTATACCTTTCTAGCAACTCTTCAATTACAGTTCCTTGAATTTCTTTAAATACTTTCTTTTCAACCATCTTAGCTTTTAATGGAAGTTTTATATCTGTAATCTTCTTACCATCCATCATTTTAGAAGTTGAATCTAGTAATACTCTAATATCATAACAAGAATTAAATACTTCTGGAACTCCACGATCAATATTTAATAATGTATATACTGCTTCCATAGCTGTTCTTACAGAATATTCAGTTGTAAATACTGTATCACGAACTGTATCTGCAAATTGACCTAAAAATGCAAAGTTAACACATCCCTCTGGTACAACTTTGGGTCTATCACCAGCTGTTCTTGGCATAAAGAAAGCTGTTATATATGGCATCATACAAGGTATAGCTCTTGCAGAATTTCTAGCCATTTCTGGAATTTCATCTACTGGAACACCTAAATGATATAACCATTCTTGAGTAATTTCATATCCTGTACATTCCTTCATAGGCTTTTTAATAAAGTCACCAGGAACATCTGTAAATAATCCATAAACCCACACAACTAATTGATCTCCAGGTTGTGTTTTAAAATGTGGCTGACGATTTAATGTATAGCTCATTAACCATGAAGAATCTTTTGCTGTTATTATTCCTCCTGTAACTACCTTTCCGCTAAATGGATCACGCTTACATACTTTTTCAATATATGGTGGTATTCTATCATCTAAAGTTGTAACTGTAGCTGATTCCCAGTTTGTAGCTTTAATATTTGTACAAAACTTATCTGGATGTCCAAAGTCCTGATCTTGAGCTGCGATGTTTCTCCATAATCTCCAGCAACCACCTTCTTCAGTATTTAAAACCGGTGCAGTATCATGATCACCTAATGTAGCATTTTCTGTACAACTACCATTTGTAACAAATACTAAGTCATCTTCTACTAAGTCTATTTTTTCTTCTTTTCCATCATGAATACAAATAATTTGTTTTGCTACTTTTTTCTTACCTTCTTTTTCAAATATTACATTAGTAACTTGTGTATTGTATTGGAAGTTAACCCCATGTGACTCTAAATATTTAACCATTGGTAATATTAAAGATTCATATTGATTATACTTAGTAAACTTTAATGCTGAGAAATCTGGAAGTCCACCAATATGATGGATAAATCTTTGAATATAAAGTTTCATTTCTAATGCACTATGCCATTCTTCAAATGCAAACATAGTCCTCCAATATAACCAAAAGTTTGATTTATAAAACTCTTCTGTAAATACATCATCTATTGTTTTATCATATAAATCTTCATCCTTAGTAAAGAATAATTTTATTATTTCCATAGATGCTTTATCTGATAAACCAAATTTACCATCTGTATGTGCATCTTCACCTCTATTTACTGTAGCTCTCATTAAAGAATAGTTAGGATCTTTTTTGTTTAACCAATAATATTCATCTAATACAGATACGCCTTCTGTTTCTAATGATGGAATTGATCTAAATAAATCCCATAAACATTCAAAATGGTTTTCCATTTCACGTCCACCACGAATTACAAAACCTTTTGTTGGATCATTAATTCCATCACAAGCTCCACCTGCAATATTCATTTCTTCTAATATGTGAATATGCTCACCCTTCATTTGTCCATCACGAACTAAAAAACATGCTGCTGCTAAAGATGCAAGTCCTGCCCCTACTAAATAAGCTGATTTTCTATCTACATTTGCTGGTTTTTCTGGGCGAGCAAATGCCTCATAATTACCATTACTATAATACATATAAATTCCTCCCTCTTATATAAAAACAATTTATTTTTTATTAAATTTCGTAGATTTATCTTATATGCTTATAGTATTACTTTCTAATAACATCTTCTATAGACAAAATTATGCCTATGTCCTATTTTTAAACAAACCTTTAAAATTGTAAAAAAATAAGACAAACCTTTAAGTTTGTCCAAATTTTATTATTCTAATTTATTATGTTTATCATTTCTATATCTTTCTAATGCGGTTTCAATATTTCCTGAAATTAATGTATTTAATCTCTTAATAATATCTTTTGGTTCTTCCATCATGCCTTTTCTTATCCAATCAATTACTAATCCAACAAAAGCAAATTTATAGAAATCTGCAATAAATGACTTATCTTTCTCTCTAACAGACATGTCCTTTGATTTTTCTTCAACTACACCCAAAAGCAAATAATATGTTTCATTATATAAATATCTTTCTAAATATTCTCTACTTACAGAATTATAAGTATTTAAAACAAAAGTTTTATTTTCTAAAATATATTCAAATATTTCATAAAACCCTTCTTGCCATGTATCATATGTCTTTTTATCTCCTAAAGCCCTTGTTGCTTCATTTGTATAAACCCATTCTAATAAATCATATATATCCTTAAAGTGATAATAAAACGTTTGACGATTTACTTCACAATCCTCTGTTATATCCGTAATTTTAATCTTATCTAATGGCTTTTGTGATAATAATTTTTTTAAAGATGTAGCAAATGCCTTTTTAGTTGTTTGTGCCATATAACTTCACCCCTTATATATCTCTCTTGTACACTCTTTTATTTATATTAAACGTTCTTATATTAATAGTCATTATATCATCTGTAACTTTCCTTATCTAGGAAAATTAAAAATAGTAATTTAAAATTCATAATTTCTCTATATTTTAATTTAATAAAAAAAGGAAAAGAAGATTTGCTATAAATTCAATCCCCTTTTCCTAACATAATTTTTTATTTTCTATTTTTTATTTCACTAGTTACTCTATCAATAAAGCTATTTAAATCAACAGCTCCTTCATCACCATTATCTCTGCTTCTTACTGAAATAGTCTTATCATTTTCTTCTTTTTCACCAATAATAATCATATAAGGTACTCTTTCATTTCTTGCTTCCCTTATTTTATATCCTATTTTTTCAGTACGCAAATCAGTTTCAACTCTTAATCCATTTGACTCTAGATTTCTCTTAACCTCACTAGCATAATCTACAAATTTATCCGAAATAGGTAAAATCTTAACTTGAACTGGTGAAAGCCATGTTGGGAATTTACCTGCAAAATGCTCAATTAATATACCAATAAACCTTTCAATACTTCCAAAGATAACTCTATGGATAACTATTGGCCTATGCTTTTCACCATCACTACCAATATAGTCTAATTCAAACCTTTGTGGTAATTGAAAGTCTAATTGAATAGTTCCACATTGCCATGTTCTACCTAAGCTATCTTCAAGATGAAAATCTATCTTTGGTCCATAAAATGCTCCATCACCTTCATTAATTTTATAAGGTAAATTCATTTCTTCAAGAGCTGCCTTTAATGAATCTTCTGCCATATTCCAATCTTCATCACTTCCCATTGAATCCTCTGGTCTTGTAGATAACTCAACACTATATTTAAATCCAAACTTTGAATAAACTTCATCAATTAAAGCAACAACCCCTTTAATTTCTGATTTTATTTGATCCGGCAACATAAATATATGAGCATCATCTTGAGTAAATGCCCTTACTCTCATAAGACCATGTAAAGCACCAGAAAGTTCATGTCTATGAACTCTTCCAAGCTCCCCAACTCTCATTGGAAAATCCCTATAAGAATGTGTTTCTGTTTTATAAATAAGCATTCCACCTGGACAATTCATAGGTTTTAATGCAAATTCTTCTTCATCAATCATTGAAGTATACATATTTTCTTTATAATGATCCCAGTGCCCGGAAGTTTCCCATAGCTTTTTATTTAACATTATTGGAGTTTCTACTTCAACATATCCAGCTTTTTGATGTAATTCTCTCCAATAATTAATTAAATTATTTTTAAGAATAACCCCTTTTGGTAAGAAAAATGGGAATCCAGGTCCTTCATCAACAAAAGTAAATAACTTTAACTCTTTGCCTAACCTTCTATGATCTCTCTTTTTTGCTTCTTCTATATTATTTAAATAACTCTTTAAAATATCTTTATTTGCAAATGCTACTCCATAAACTCTTTGTAGCATTTTATTTTTTTCATTACCTCTCCAGTAGGCTCCTGCAACACTAGTTAATTTAAAATCTTTTATTCCTTTAGTAGATAAAAGATGTGGACCTCTACAAAGATCTATAAAATTACCTTGTTTATAAAGTGAAATTGTTTCTCCTTCTGGAAGATCTTTTATAAGTTCTACCTTATAAGGCTCTCCCCTACCTTCCATTAATTTCAAAGCCTCTTCTCTACTTACTACCATTCTTTCTAATAAAATATCTTCTTTTATTATTTTGTTCATTTCTTCTTCTATTTTAACTAAGTCTTCATTATTAAATGGAGTTTCTATATCAAAATCATAATAAAATCCATTTTCTATTGTTGGTCCTATAGCTAGTTTTACATCTTTATAAAGTCTCTTTACAGCCTGAGCCATTACATGTGAGGTAGTATGTCTCATAACCTCAATCCCAGCTTCATCATCATAAGTTACTATATTAACCTCATCATTATTTTGAAGCTTATAAGCTAAGTCAACTAAGGTTCCATTTACTTCACCTACTACTGCGGACTTTCCTAACTTTTTACTAATTGATTTAGCTAGATCTAAAATAGTCGAATTTTCTTCAATTCTTCTTACAGATCCATCTTTTAATTTTACGTTAATCATTTAACTTTCTACCTCCTTTAACTGATATTCCAAGTTTTAACTTATACCTTCATTTTTATGAGAAGGTATTTCCTTATTAATATATATTTTTTGATATAAAAAAAACATCCATCCCAACTCTTGGGACGAATGCTATATCCGTGGTTCCACCCAAATTGAATTAAAAAATTCAATTCATCTTTAAAAGTTTTATCGATCTTCACCGATGGTATTTCTCACTTAATGATACTAAACCATAACTCCAGGGTAGTTTTCTTATAGTCATATTTAAAAGTGCTTCCAGCTTATAACACTTTCTCTCTTAAAACTGTATTCTATAATACTTTTCCCTATCAACGTATAACTAATATTAATCTCATTTACTATTATATACAATTACATTAAAATAATACTACTACTTTTTCATTTATTTGTAAATATTTTTATTTTTCTCCATACTCTTTATAATACATAACCTTTAAATTTATCTTAGGGTACTTTTCAATAAATTGACTAATAACATAATAACAGCTAGGACATGGTTCCCATTTACTATATAAAGTAAAATCACCTTCTGCTTTTAACTTTCCCTTAGTTATAAGTTTATGTATCTCTTCAATTATTTTTTTTTCACTATCATTAACTCTATTATATCCAATTCCTAATTTACCAAGCTTATTAACCTTACAACTTTTAAAATAATCTTGTCCTAACGGTATTAATGTACAACTATTTTCAATATCATTCTTCCCACTAACAGCTCTAAACTCCATATCATTAAATAATGCAACTGCCATATTTACCGAATCCTGTATTGCTATACTTTGATTTATTTTAAATGTACCCTTCTCCTCTTCTATAATATATTTATCTAAATTTTTAATTAATCTCTTCATCCTAGGAATATAACTTTTTATATGCTGGTGATATTCAACAGTACCCTTTTCTGCTTTTACATAAGCAAATCCTATTTCTTCAGGTACTTCAATAAATAAAGTTTTTATTTGATTATTTTCATCATACTCTTCATTTACATTTTCATTATTAAAAATCAACATTCTTTTTAACAGTTCAATATCTTTTGCATAAACATAATCTTTATTAATTTCCTCTTCTAAAAATTCTAATTTTCTCTTTCCTTCATCATTAATTCTTTTCGATATAAACTTTTTAGTTTCTTCTATTACCTTTAATATATGTTCAACATCATCTTGAGTACTTGGTATTCTATCATATTCAACTCTATCAATATGGAGTCTTTTCATTTTACTTATTTTCTCACATAATTTCTTATGCTCATATTCAAATATCGTAATATTTTTTATATATCTTATAAAATCATTAATATCACTTACCTTATAACTAATACTTTCTTCATTTATAGTTTTATAAATCTTATTAAATAATTCATTACTTATATTAAAAGTTTTTATAAAACCTTCTTTAAATTTATCATAATCTGATATTTCAAGATTATATCCCTTTAACTTCAGTTCTTTATTTAAATCATCTATATTACTAATTTTTATTCTTTTATTTTTCTTATCTTTTATTTGCATATTTACCTCTTATCTCGAGTGACTACTTCAGTATTACCTTTAATATTATAAGATAACAATTTATTATTTAATACTATATAATAATAAAAAACAAGTAATATACTAGTTCACTGTATTACTTGCTTTTACTCTTTCCAAATTGATTAAAATAATAGTTCTATTAAGCAATATACTTATATTAATCTAATAAGTCGTATTACATTTTCAGCTGTTTTTTCTATATTTTTCTTTCCATGTTTAAGTGCTTCATCAATAGATGTTACCTCTTTCATAATTCCAAATATAGAGTCTATTCCTTTTTCATATAAAATATCTATATCGTCTCCAATTTTTCCAGCAAAAGCTACAACAGGTTTGTTATATTTTTTAGCTATTTTTGCAACGCCTAATGGAGTTTTACCATATTGAGTTTGAAAATCTATACTTCCTTCACCTGTCCAAACCATATCTGCATCTTTAATCTTTTCTTCTAAACTAGTATATTCAATTACCATTTCAATTCCCGTTTTTAATGTTCCATTCAAAAATGTCATAAGCCCTGCACCTAAGCCACCTGCTGCACCTGCACCTGGTATATCCAAAATATCCTTTCCAAGTTGTTCTTTAATTATATCAGCATAATGCCTCAAGTTTCTATCCAAAATACTAACCATTTCTAAGGTTGCTCCTTTTTGTAGTCCAAATACATGTGATGCTCCATTTTCCCCACATAAAGGATTATTAACATCACATGCTACTTCAACAACAACATCCTTTAATCGAAAATCAAAATTAGTTAAATCTATAGTATGTAATTTATCTAACTCTCCGCCACCAAATCCCAATTCATTTCCTTCTTTATCTAAGAGCTTTCCACCCAAAGCTTGAATAACCCCAGCTCCACCATCATTTGTTGCACTTCCTCCAATACCTATTAATAACTTCTTTACCCCTTTATCTAAACAAGCCTTAATGAGTTCACCAGTACCATAAGTAGTAGTAACTAATGGATTCCTCTTATCTAATGGAACTAAGTGTATTCCACTTGCACTAGCCATCTCTAATACTCCCACTTCTCCATCGCCTAAAATTCCAAAATTAGCGTTAATTTTATTTCCTAAAGGTCCAGTAACTTCTAAATCATATATTTCTCCATTAGTTGCATCTATTAAAGACTGCATTGTACCTTCTCCACCATCTGCCATAGGAACATGTATACATTTTATACTAGCATCTACTTTTTTTATTCCCTTTTCCATTGCAATACAAACTTCTTTTGCACTCATACTTTCTTTAAAAGAATCAGGTGCTAATACAATAACAAAATCATTCTTCATTCTTTTCTCCCAATTTGACCGCATATTTAAAATTTCCTCTTTTTTCCAATATAAATTAATAATTATTTAAAGAGCAAGCTATAAAACTTGCCCCTTAATATATACCTAATATTTTAGATTCATCAATAAATATAATTATATCTTCTTTGTTTTTAACTGCAATTATATTTGGAAAATCAAATACAATTTCTCCCTCTATAATTCCTACTCCTGATACTAAAACTGAAACATTAACCCCCTTATACCTCTTTTTTAATTTATTAAATTTATTTTTGTTCTTTTCAACGTTACCCATCTTATTTATTTCGTCTATTTGTATATCTTTATCGTTCTCATCTATTTGCTTATCTTGTGTATGAATCTCTTCATCTTCCCTATATGTTATAACTTCATTTATATTATCAATTGTTTTATTACTTATATTATTTATTACACTTTCCTTATATAACTCCAGACTTTCTTTAAGCCCCTGATTACTTTCAGAAATATCTACAATCCTATATTGTTTATTATCATTCAAATCAATATACTCTTTCTCACAATTTTTACTCGCATCATAAGAATTATAAGTTGATTCTTCACTATAAATTTCTTCTTTACTCTCATCTAATTCATCCATCTTTTTTTCTTCTTTGCTAAATATCTCTTTATTATACCTACTATCATTTTCTTTTGTTTCTATAATCTCTTCTAGATCCTTATGTTTATTTTTACTATCTATGTTATTATTTATCTCAATTTTATCTGATTTATTTATTATATTATTTTTTATATTATTATCTGATTCATAATATCCCTTATAGTTATTACTCCTTGTTTGCATTGTATTATCACAATTATCAATGCCATATTCCTTCTCTTTATACTTTTTAGCTCTTACTATCTCATTTTTTGAATACTTATAATTACTTAATTCTTTATACTTATTTCCTATTATATTATTTAACTTATTCTCATCATAAGACTCTTCTTTATGATTAACTTTTATTAATCTATCTTTATTTTGCTTATTCAAAAATAAAATAATAAGAAGAACTAATAATATATAATCCATTTTCGCTCCCTTCTTAAAATTTCTATGTTCATATCAAATTCATTTATTTAGATAATCATGGATTCAATTTATATTATATATTATTAATAATTATACTTTTTGTTCCTTACAACATACTATAGCTTATTTTTAATCAATTATTAATTAACACTTTCACTAAAAAATCATATTATGTAATATGTGTCCATAGTATTTATCTAAAAACAACCTAAGAAAAAATTAGGAGGGATAATATGACATTTGCAATAATAGTAGCCTTAATAGTATATATTGCAATGATTTTTTCTATTAAGTATCGTACTGCTATAACAAGCATTGGATTAGGAGTAATATTAATATATGGAACTGTAACTAATACCTTCACCCTATCCGATGTTCTTTCAAATTTTCCTATAGAAATAATCACACTTATTCTTGCTTTAGGGCTATTTTCTAAGACTTTTGAGAATAACTCATTCTTTAAATATATTGGCGATAAATTTCTAAGCATTTCTAAAGGTAAAAAAACACTCATATATATTCTTTTGCCTTTAGTCATGTATTTTACTTCACTTTTCATGAATAATTTAAGTGTAGTTCTATTATTTACTTTTATATGCCTAGAGTTATCTATAAAGTTAGAACTTTCACCTTTACCAATTTTAGTTTCTGGCTTAATTGCTTCAAATATAGGTGGCTGTCCACTTCCTTGGGCTGATACACCTGCAGTAATTTTAACACTCTATTCAGGTTTTAGCCTTATGGATTTTCTAACAAAATTATTTATTCCATGTGCTCTATTGGCAGGGCTTTTAATTCCATATACACTTTGGTGGGTAAAAAAGTATGATAAGAAAAATGACATTATGAATATATCCGATGATGCGTATTTAAAAAATAAATTTACTGATCCACCACCTCCACATCATCCAAATCATATTCCGCCACCTACCCCCCCTATACTTCATGATAGGCATATTAATGCAAGTAAATTTAAAAAGATATATTGCCCAATTATTTTATTTATTTCTTTTATAATTGCTATATGTATTTCACCTTTTTATTCTATTTCTATTTCATTTATTTCTATTATTTATATAGGATTGCTTTTATTAATTACTATAGATAAACCTGATAATATATTAAATACAGTTCCAGTACTTGATTCATTAGTTTTTATTTCAACATTATTTATTTTATCTAGTGTTTTAGAAAAATCTGGTGTACTTGATAGTATAGTTAAATATATTATCTCATTTACTTCTGATAACGTATTTTTAATTCTTTTAGCTATACTTTTTTCAGCTTTTATTATAGCAACATTTTTATCTGCTGGCCCTGCAGCTGCAACACTACTACCTATTTGCTTACAATTAAATCCTATTGTAGGAAGTAATTTAGTATATGCTGCCTTAGCATTAGGAATATTAGCTGGCAGTAGTATGTTACCTTGGTCAGCTACGGGAGGACCAATAATGCTTAGTGAAGTAGGACGATATCAAAATGACCATATTATTGAATCCAATTATAAAGTTAAAATAAATCAAGTTTATAATTTAAAAAAATATATTTCTTTTTCTATTCCGTTTTCACTAATAATACTATCTATATCAGCTTTATTCTTAATATCATATGTTTTCATCTTTTAAGGAAAACTACAAATTTTAATTTGGTTAGATGAAGTTACTCATCCTACTGAAAAGAGAAATTTCCTTTAATTAAATGTATTAGGTAATTATTATTAAAAACAATAATTATCTAATACATAAAAAAAAGTGACATAGACATTTATCTATACCACTTTTTTATAATAACTATTAATTAAAGAAAGCTATATAAGCTGTATTTACATATACAGTTCTTTTATCTTCTAATCTTACTGCTGCTATTCCATTATTTACATAAGCAACTTCACCTGTAATTAATATTGGTAATCCAGTGATTCCTATTGTTAAAGTAACTCCTGTATAATTTCTAATTAATTCTTCCATTTTCTTATTTATCCCCCTGTTTTTCATTTTTATAATATTTTTAAATATACCTTTGTCATACAGTACTATTATTTATGATGTTCTTCGTCCTTATGATGTCCTTTTTCATCATCGTGACCTTCTTTATGATGATCGCTCTTATCGTGTCCTTTTTCATCATCATGATCCTCTTTATGATGATCTTCTTTATTATCCTTTTCTTCATGGTGATTTTCTTTATGATGATCTTCAGAATTTTTTTCATTCTTTTCTTTATGATCTTCTTTATGATTATCTTCTTTTCCGCCATGATCTTCTTTATCATTTTTTTTCTCTGCTTGTTCATCTGATTTGTCTTTTCCATCTTTATTGTCTTTTTCGTCTTTTCCGTCTTTTCCGTCTTTATTGTCTTTTCCACCTTTTCCATCATCTTTTTTATGATCTTTACCATCTTGCTCATCTGTAAGATCTTTTAAGGTTGAAAATCCTAATCCTAGTCCTTTTAATTCACTAAATCCTTCTTCTTTTTTAATTTCTGCTATAGGTTTAGGTGGTCCTGGCTTTTTTCCTTTATCATCTGGCCTATCTGTTAATGATTTTAAAGTTTGAAAACCTGGTCCTAAATCTTTTAATTCTCCAAATCCACTAAAAGATTTGCCTTTTTTATCAATTAATTCCTTCAATGGAGCACCTACACCTTTTAGTGCTTCAAATCCAGTTGCTTTCTCTTTCATTTTGAACCTCCTTTTATTCACCCTTTGTAGTAATTATCATAGAACTATAATCTATCTTAAACTTCTTATCATTAATAGAAGAAAGCAATTAGACTTGATTCTATATAAACGCTACTACCATCCCTTAATCTTAGAGTTATTATAGATCCATCTCCACCAATTACTTCACCTGTAATCACTATTGGTAATCCTGTAAGAGCTATAGTTATATTTGTTCCTTGAAAATTATTTGTTATTAAATCATACATATTTTTTATCCTCCAATGATTCCTCTCCATACCAGCAACCTTTCTAGGTACGCCTTAATACGACAAATATATATTTTTTTCTTATAGTACATAGTATTAAAACATAATTATTTTTGTTCCTCATAATCCATTTAAAAAATAAAATATATTAACTTTTAAGTATTCACAAATGATTAATAATTATAAAAAAAGAAGTCGATACAAGTAATTTACATTACATATATCAACTTCTTTTTTAATACAACTTATACTATTTAATTAAGTTATATTACACAATACTAACTTCAGCACATATATTTAATATTCTCTGTATAAATTTCATCTTTACTATTTTAATATAAAGTATACTGCTGAATATGGCCTCATATCAATTGATAATAACCTTCTATTACTACTTGAAACTATTGAAGCAGAATCATTTTTATTACCATTTTCATAATACTTAATATACTCTTCAATTAATATTCTATAATCTGCTTTTCCATCTCCACCATATTCACTTATACTGCTATCCATAAGGATTTCTAATGTTTTATCTTCAATAGGAACTTCAAATCCTTTATGATAAGCATCTGAAAAATTAAATAAAGCTAATATCTTTTCATCTTTACATATTCTTTCAAAAACATATATACACTTCTCTTCTTCATGGCAATTTACCCAATTAAATCCTTCTGTTTCATAATCATTTTCAAATAATGCTGGATGATTAATATAAACTAAACTTAAATCACGCATGAATCTATGAAACTTATTATGCATCGGATACTCTAGAAGATTCCAATCTTGCTCTTTCTTTTCATCCCATTCTCTAAATTGACCAATTTCATTTCCCATAAAATTCAGTTTTTTACCTGGATGAGCATACATATACATATATAATGCTCTAGCCTGCTTAAACTTATCATCATATTCTCCATGCATTTTTTGGATTATAGTAGCTTTCCCATGAACAACTTCATCATGAGATAAAGGCATTAGAAAATGTTCACTATAAAAATACATCATAGAAAAAGTTAGCTTATGATAAGCTCTTCTTCTGTCATAAGGATGTAATTTAAAATATTCTAATGTATCATTCATCCATCCCATATCCCATTTATAGTCAAATCCAAGCCCGCCTTCTTCTATTGGAGCTGTAACTTTTGGATATGCAGTTGAATCCTCTGCAGCTAAAATTATATTTGGATGCATATATTTTAACCCCTGATTCATACCTTTAATGAAATCTACTGCATCTTTATTTTCTCCTCTATTTGAATCCCCTTGCCAATAAATAATATTACTTAATGCATCAACTCTTAATCCATCAAAATGATATTCTTCAATCCAATAATTTGCTGCTGATTGTAAAAAGCTTCTTACTTCTCCTTTTGAATGCATAAAGTTCTTACTTCCCCATTGACTAATTGCAATATCATCATATGAATATTCATATAAAGGCTCTCCATCATAATTAGCCAATGCAAAACTATCTACTGCAAAATGTACTGGAACAAAATCCATTAATACACCAATATTATTCTTATGACACGCATTTATTAAGCTTTTTAAATCTGTTGCAGTTCCATACCTAGACGTCGGACTAAAAAATCCTGTATTTTGATATCCCCATGACTCATCACATGGATGTTCACTTAACGGCATAATCTCAATATAATTGTATCCATACTCTTTTACATATGGAATCAATTTGTCCTCTAATTCCCTATAATTATACCAAGTATTACCTTCTTTCTTTTTCCATGATCCTAAATGAACCTCATAAATATTTAATGGTTTATCTTTACAATCTGTTCTATTCTTAATCCATTCATCATCATCAAATTTATATTCATTTAAATCCCTAATTATTGAAGCTGTGTTTGGTCTTAATTCCATTCCAAATCCATATGGATCACAATGCTCAATACAATCTCCATTTTTACTGTATATTCTATACTTATATAACATTCCTTCCTTTAAATTTGAGACTCTACATTCAAAGAATTTACCATCTTCTATCCTTTTCATCTCTGTCCCTTCCCAATTATTGAAATCCCCAACCAATTCTACCTTTAAAGCATTTGGTGCATAAGTTCTAAATACAACTCCATCTTCCTCGATATGTGCCCCCATATATTTATAGGCATCAAAAACTTTTCCTGTGTAAAATCCATACATGTCCATATTGCAATCTCCTTTTATTGTAATATAGTGATTTTATCAATCACTTCTTATTTTACATTATTTGTAAAATAAAAACTATAATAAATTCTCACAAAAATAAAATTTATTATAGTTTTTAGTAGACATATAAAATAAAAGATATCTTCTCATAAAATATTAATAACAAAATATTATTTATTATAATAGAAGTAAAAAATAAATGGAGTACTTCTAGGAATTATAACAATTCCTAGAGGTACTCCATTTATCTATTCTTTATTACTAGATTTCATTAAGTTTCAGAAAGCTAATATTTTTTCTGTCATTTATATATATAAGTTAATTGTTGCTTAATATATAATTTATGTGCAAATGCCATAACTGCTGATTTTAATATTTCACTTTCCCTTGTATAATTACTTGATTTAGAAGTCTTTGAAAAATCTCTTGTGAAAAATACTGACTTAATTGCTTGCTCAGTTTCATCGCAAAAATAATCATAAGCAACTTCAATTGGACAACTTTCCATTTGAATATTTATTAAATCACATATCTCATGTAAACTAAATACCTGTTTTAATACACAAACAACTATTAAGTGTGCTAAATGTTCTTCATTATATTTTTTATCCTTAGGCGGCAAAATAACTTTTTGTTTAACATAATTATTCAACATAGTTGGTGTTAATAATTTTTCATCACTTTCAATATTTAACGTTTTTGCTAATTCCTCTAAATATGTAATTACTTGTTCTTTATAAAGTGGAACCTTTGGTAATTCCTTAAATCTTGGTATAGAAAAATCAAAAGACTCCATGTTTCCTCCTCTCTACTTTAATGCATCATGCTTTTTAATGTATTGTACAGAAATACAGCTTGGACCTCCTTGAGTGGTAAATACTGGTCCTAACATTTTAATTTCTATATCTGCATTTTCTATATATTCTAGTATAATATTTTTTATATCTTTTGCCAATTTTTCATTACATGCATGTGAAATATAAATTTTATAATTTGAATCTACATTATTATTAATCATTTCTTCACTTATTTTTTGTATTGCCTTTTTAAGTGTACGTTTTGTTGTAAATTTCACTAAAGATTTTTTATCTTCAGCAAGAGTCATAACAGGTACTAATTTAATTACACTTCCTATTTTCCCAACAATAGGAGATAATCTTCCCCCTCTTACTAAATAATCAAAATCATGTGGTATTAAAAATGATTTTGTTTCTTCCATTGCCTTTTTTATTTCACTAACTATTTCATTTTTAGTTTTTCCTAATTTAACAAGCTCCACTGCTAAATCAACTAAATAATTTTGCGGACCACATAAAGTTTCTGAGTTAATTACTTCAATACGATCCGGGTTAGTCGCCATATCTTTTGCAACACATGCTGAATTATAAGTCCCAGACAATCCGTCTGCCATTGAAATATTAATTATCTCATCTTCTATATTTTCATCATAAATATTTAATACTTCCCCTATAGCAGGTTGTGATGAAACTGGAATATGTCCTTCATTAATTATATTAATAAATTCCTCAGTGTTTATATCTTCATACTCTCTATAAGTTTTACCATTAATAGTTACTATCAATGGTGCAATTGTAACTCCCTTTGCTTGTCCATTTTTTTTTGAATATAATGCTGATGAATCAGATACTATTCTTATCATAAATCCTCTCTCCAATCATTTAATATATTATTCTAAACTATTTTGAGTTTCATTCTAAAAGACATAGTTTTGAAAACTATTTGTTTTAGATTATCACCCTAAATATATTTTGTCAATATTATTCACTCATTGTTCACATTCATCTCACATAAAAAAACATAAAAATAGAGCTGAATCTGCCTTTGATTCAGCTCTATTTTTACTATTTATTTGTTTTAGCTAAAAGCATTTCACAAATTGTTTCTTTGTCCTTTGCTGCTATAATTTCATCTTTGAATTCATCATCCATTAAACTTACAGCTAATACTTGAAGTATCTTTAAATGTTCATTTCCTTCGCCTTCTGGCACCGCTATTAAGAACACTAAGTTAACTGGTTCATCATCTAGCGATTCCCAATCAATTCCTTTAGAACTTTTCCCAACTATTACGGTTGGAAATTTAACATAAGCTGATTTTGCATGTGGAATTGCTACTCCATCACCAATTCCTGTTGTTGACATCGCTTCTCTAGCTTTTACATCTTCAACATACTTATCAACATCTATTAATCTATCTTGTGCTAATTTTGCTAAATGTCTAATTGTTTCAAATTTTTCTTTTGTGTTTAAATCTAAATCTACATATTTTATATCAAATAATTTATTCATAATTATCACTCCTTAAACTTCTATTATCTATTATGCGGCTACTTTTTCATTTTCTTGTTCACTTTTTTTATATTTATTTGCCTTCAATACATTTACCATTACTGCAGTTATTGCTGATCCTGCAATAATTGCTACAAAGAACATTAAAATTCCTTCAATACCACCCATTAACGCTACAATCGGACCACCATGTGGTACTATATCTGTTACTTTTGCTAGTGCTGCAATGTTAGCTCCAACTATTGAACCTACCATTAATGATGGTATAACTCTTAATGGATCCATTGATGCAAATGGGATTGCCCCTTCTGTTATTCCACAAAGCCCCATTGCAAAAGCAGCCTTACCAGCATCTAATTCTTCTTTGCTATAATACTTCTTTCCTATGAATGTTGCGATTCCCATACCAATTGGTGGAATTGCTACTGCCGCTGCAATTGGTCCCATTACTTCTGGGTTACCTGCTGTAATCATTGATACACCAAATAAAAATGCTGTTTTATTAACTGGCCCACCCATATCAAACGCTATCATCGCACCTAAAATTGTTGCTAAAACTACTGAACTAGTACCTGATAAACATGCTAAGAAATTAGTTAAACTTTCAAATACAATTGTAATTGGTCCACCCAAAACGAATATAAATGCTAAACCTGTTACTAATGTTGATATGATTGGAATAATTATGATTGGCATAATTGGTTTAATCATATTTGGAACTTTTATTAACTTTAATCCCTTAACTATATAACCTGCTAAGAAACCTGTTACAATACCACCTAAGAAACCTGCATTTGCTTCTGATCCATAGAAATAACCATTTGCTGCTATATATCCGCCAATTAATCCTGGTACTAAACCTGGTCTATCTGCAATTGAATATGCAATGAATCCTGATAAAATTGGTACCATGAATGTAAAGCCTGCAGCTCCAATTTGTTCAACACTCTTCCACAATGAATCATCTGGAACTACTAAGCCCGCTTCTGTAGGTTGTCCACCAAATGCTAATGCTAAAGCAATTAACAATCCTGCAACTACTACAACTGGAATCATGTAAGAAACTCCACCCATTAAATGCTTATAAAATGCTGGCTGTTTAGCTTTTATTGCTTTCTTTTCTTCTTCTACACTTTTTATTTTTTTTGCTGAATTTATATTTGATTTTTTCTTTTCAACTTTTCCATCTAAGAACATTTGAATTAAAACATCTGGCTCTTTTATTGCTCTAGCTATTGGACATTCTATCATTGCCATTCCTTCAAATCTTTCTAAACTAACAGCTTTGTCTGCTGCAATGATAATTCCATCTGCTTCTTTTATATCTTGCTCCGTAATAACATTTTCAGCTCCTGTTGAACCTTGAGTCTCGACTTTAATATCAACTCCCATTTTCTTTGCCATTTTATTCAACTTTTCTGCAGCTATGTAAGTATGAGCTATACCTACTGGGCATGAAGTTATTGCTAGTAATTTCATATATTAACGCCTCCATTTAATTATTTATTCGTCTTCTTGAGTTTCTTTCACTCACCTTATGACTTAATTATAGAGTTAATGTAAACATATTCACAGTTATACTTTTTCCTCTTAAAAAGGAAATAATATATCAGACATTCCATTTCCTTTTTAAGAGGAAATATATTACCTACATGCATTTAAAATTTTGATACTAGCATCTTTAATTCTTCAAAGTTTTGGCACTTAATTATTTTTCTTATAATTTCACCATCTATTATATTTTTATAGATTTGCTCCAAGTAAGATTTCCACTCTTCCTTATCTACCGTAGACATCCCAATAAAAAATACTACCTGCACCTTTTCTTTATCCCATGTAATAGCTTTATTAAACACAGATACTGAAATAAACGATTGCTTAATCTCTTCATTCATATCATGAGGTATTGCCACTAATTCCCCAATTTCTGTGCTAGCTAAATCTTCCCTTTTAAAAATATTTTCTTTAACGCATTGTGTTATATAGCCTTCATCAATTAATTTACTTGTTATGTTTTCTAATGCTTCATCCCTTGTATCTACATCTAAATGATTAAAAAATAAGGATTCTTTAAATTTACTAACTAAAACATTATTACCTAAAGAATTTCCATTAAATTTATCTTCAATAAATGCTATTTCTCCATTATCTAAGAGACTTTTAACATAAATAATTTTCTCTGAATCACTTTTTAGATTAATTGTTGAAATTATTAAATCATAAGAATTTAAAATCTCTTCATTAAATTCATATTTTGGAATAGTATCTATTATATTGATTCTATCTTTAAATTTAGCTTCTAACTTTACCTTTAATAATAAAGAGGTTCCAACACCATTTTCACAAACAATCATTACATTTTTCTTATTTTTATTTAAATTATCTTTAAGCCTTTCTATTGCAGCAGCAAAGTGTAATGCTATAAATCCAATATCGTCTTCCTTTAAATCACATCCAATAGCTTCTTTTATTATTTCATTTGAATAAACAGATAGTTCTAAAGCAAATGGATAATTATTTTTTATAGCACTTAATAATGAATTTTCAACAATAATTCCATATTGAGCTCTATAAATTGAAGCTTTTAAATGATGTACTAAAAAATCTATTAAAACATTGTCTTCTAATAAATTAATATTAAATTTATCCTTAATTTTTAAAAGTATTTTTCTAACTAGCTCGTATTCATTATTAAGCTTCATACCATCTTTTGTTTTAATTTTAATAGAACTGCTAGAAACCATATATTTTGTTAAATAAAGAATCTCTATTTCTTCTAAAACAATTCCGAAGCGTTCATAAATATCATCACAAATAACCTTTGCTACTCCATATCTCCATGCTTCACTTAATTTCTTCTTTGTTTCTTCACTATATTTAACATTATTATGATTATTATTTCTAACAATCATGATTAAAATCAATGAAATAATATCTCTTAATGCCTTATCTGATAATTTAAAATCAAATTTATCTATATTACTTTTTACAATAGTAGTTATTATCTCTTCATTATTATTTCCTAATATTAAATTTAAACTTTCTTGTATCCTTTCACTGAGCTCTGTATTACCCTTATTATATTTCTTTATACAACTTCTTATATCTTCCTCTTCTCCTATAATTCTTAGACCCTTATTACTTATTTTCTCAATATTTAGATGATACTTTTCTAAAATATCCTTTACTATTTTCATATCATTTTTTAATGAAGAAACACTTATGAATAATCTATCTGCCAATTCAATTTGTGTTATTCCTTCAATATTATCTAAGTTATTTATTAAAAATTGTGAAATTATACTCTCTGCTCTTCCTAATGCTGTACTGCTATCTTCACCTTTACTTTTGTTATTATTAATTAAGCTATTAAATAACACTTCATTTTTTATATTTAATTTATATCCTCTTGCTTTCTCAGAAACTATACTTGCACCATTTCTTTCTAGAATTTTATTTAATTCTTTTATATCACTTCTCACAGTTCTTGATGAAACCCCAAGGTTATTGCATAAAAACTCCCCCGTAATTATTTCAGTATTTTCAAATAATAATTCTAATATTTTTTGTAATCTTGGACTTTTTATCACTTAAATCACCCTAATCTTTTTATCCTAATTTTATATACAATTATTCATATCTCATATTACCGCTTATGAATATGTTTTCACAGGTATATTTTTTCCTTTATTAAAGGAAATCTTTAATCCTATATTCTTCTAAAAGTCTAACTATAGTATTGAAATTATTTTTTCACTATAATTAGCTTTTCAATAAAAGCATATTTGAACAGTGTTTACATACTTTTAATCTATTGAATAAATAAAAATGCAGCTTCTTATTTCTAAGAATTACTGCATTTTCTTTATATTAATATTTATAAATTTCTTTATACTTATCATCTAAATATTTTAGGAAATACTTAGCTTTAAGCTCTTCACCTGTAATTTTCTTTATTAAATCACTTGGATCATAAAGGTTTCCATATACATGTACATTTTTATTTAACCATTGATGTACTGAATTTAAATTCCCCTTGGAAATTTCATCATAAATATGTGGCTCATCCTTAAGCATTTTATTTAACATTTGCGCTCCATAAAGATTTCCTAAAGCATAACTTGGAAAATATCCAAATGAACCATCTGACCAGTGAACATCTTGAAGAACCCCTTCCTTATCACTCTTTGGCTCTACTCCTAAATACTCCTTATACTTTTCATTCCACACTGTTGGAAGCTCACTAACCTTTATCTTGTCATTTATAAGAAGTTTTTCTATTTCATATCTTATTATTACATGAAGACTATATGTTAATTCATCTGCTTCAGTTCTTATTAATGAAGGCTCTACTTTATTGATAATTTTATAAAAATCCTCTTTTGTTACATGATTAAATTGATTATGAAATTCTTTTTTTGCTTCTTTATATAAATAGTTACAAAAAGCTTTACTTCTTCCTATTATATTTTCATAAAATCTTGATTGAGATTCGTGAATTGCCATAGATGCAGCTTTATTTATACCTGTTCCATCTAATGAATTTGGAATATCCTGCTCATATATAGCATGTCCACCTTCATGTATTGCTGAAAACATTGCTGATGTAAAATCATTTAAATAATAATGATTTGTGATCCTAACATCTTTATTTGTCATATCCATAGTGTAAGGATGCTCACTTTCATCCATTCTTCCTGATTTAAAATCAAATCCCATAGTATTTAACAATTCTATGCAAAATCTTTCTTGATTTTCTTTTGGAAATTCCTTGCCTTCAAATTTATTATTAATTTTTACTTTGCTATTTTTAATTTTATTTAAAATCTCGACTATTCCATCTCTTAATTCTGTAAATACTACATCTAATTTTTCAACTGTTAATCCAGCCTCATAATCGTCAAGTAATGTATTGTACTTATTACCTTTATATCCCCTATATTTTATTGACTGCTTAGTTAATTCCACTATTTTTTCTAAATCTGGCTTAAATATTTCAAAATTATCTTCACTTTTAGCCTTTTCCCAAGATAATTGTCCTTTAGCTGCAGCTAACGAAAATTCTTTTACAAACTCTTCAGGATATATCTTTTGCTTATCATATTCTTTTTTCATTTCTGTTAACATTCTTTTATGAATTAAATCTAAGTCATCTATATGTTCTTCAAAGAACTTTATAAATTCTTGCTTTTTTGCCCCAACTAGTAAATTATGTTGTTGTAAACTCATAAATGACATGGTTTCTGTTCTGCTTTCTGCCACATTTTCAGGCATACCTGTAGTCATATCCCAATACATAAGGCTTTCTGCTGTTCTATAATGCTCTATTTCCTTTAAATATTCTGCGTATTCTTTTAATTTACTTTCTAATTCTTTCATAATATACCCCCATATATATTAAAAACTCTTCGTTATTAAATATATTATTAAATAACATACTTAGTCTTTTTTGTATATTAATTCACTTTTTATTAATTTATATATCAATAATTGTATCACAAATATTATTTAACTTTATATAAAAAAGTAGTCTTTTCAATGTTTTATGCTAAATTATAAATCTACAATTAGCATCTAACATTTTCTAGACTACTTTCTCTCAAGATTATAAATATAATTACTTACTTATTATATTTATAATCTCATCAATCTTTTTAGCACCAAAATAAATTTGTTCATCATTCACTATTATCGCTGGTACACTCATTACTTTAAATTTATCCTTTATATCTTTAAAATTAGATATATCAATCATTTCTGCTTCTACATTTTTATTTTCTATAGCAATTCTTTGAGATGAAACTACTACATCTGGGCATAAATGGCAAGCCAATGATACACACACCTTAATATTTATCCCTTTGTCTATTTTCTTAATATTATTTAATGTTTCTTCAGATATTTGTTGACCTTCACTTCCAAGATTATATATAGCTAATATAAATGAATTTAACTCATGTCCCCCAGGTACCCCATGGAATTTAACTCCACTATAACTTTTCTCTGAATTTAATAATGCAACTATAGGATATTTGTCTGCATTTATCTTATTTTCAACTTCTATATTTTCACCTTTAGTATAAATTTCAGCAGAAACTTTTTCACCCAACTCTGCAATATCTAATACTAAATCTCTTAACTCTATAGACTTACTATTACTTTCATCTACTACAGATACAAGTGTAACACTCTTATCTAATCTAGCTAATATCCCTTTTAATTGAGTTCTTAATCCATCATTTAAAAGATTACTTCTTTTTTGTATATCTCCTAAATCAGTATTAATTTCTTCCTTCTTCTCCACCTTTTTAGGTCCATATTCATCTTTGATTCCAAGTCTTTCTTTTAATTCAATGACATATCTTTCTGCAGAAGTTGCTGCAATAGCACCATCAGATACAGCTGTTACTATTTGTCTTAAAGCTTTGGGTCTTAAATCACCAGCAACATATACACCTTCAACATTAGTTTCCATATTTTCATTACTCATTATATATCCAAACTTATCAAGTTCTAAAATACCTTTAAATAATTGGCTTTGTGGTGCATATCCGACAAATACAAATATACCAAATGAACCATCTTCCTTTTTAGCATGATATTCAAATGTTTCACCTGTTTTATTATTGATAAACTTAGCATAGTTTATCATTTCAGTTCCACTTGCTTCTAATATTTCAGTATTAAACTTAACTTCTACCTTTGGATGTTCTAAAACCTTATCTGCTATTGATTTTGCACAAGTAAACTCTGGCTCTCTAGCTATAACTGTAACTTTAGTTGCAAACTTAGTTAAGAACATTGCTTCTTCAGCTGCTGCAAATCCAGCTCCAATAACAAATACTTCTAACCCTTCGAAGAATTGACCATCACAAGTCGAACAATAAGCTACACCTCTACCTGTAAATTCTTCTTCGCCTTTAAAGCCTAACTTTCTTGGTGATGCTCCTGTGGCTATAACCACACTTCTTCCCTTTATTTCTCCTCTATCAGTTTTTAAGGTTTTCACATCGCCTTCTAGAGCAACTTCTAAAACTTCAGCCGACATGAAGTTTACCCCGAAGTCTTCAGCTTGTTTTCTCATTTCTTCCATAAGTTTTGGTCCATTACTATTTCTAGCTCCTGGATAATTTGATATATCGTAAGTTTTATTTACTTGACCACCAAATTCAGCCTTTTCTATAATTAAAGTATTTAATTTTGCCCTACCTGCATATATTCCTGTTGAAAGTCCTGCTGGACCTGCCCCAATTACTAGTAAATCATATATTTTTTCCATACTCATTTCCTCCTTCTTTATTTTTTAAAGCATTAATAAAGCTTTATCTTTATAAAAATTTATTAATACTTTAAATTTTTTTATAATGATAAGCAGTAAATAAACACGCATAAAATTTACTACTTATCATCATATAAATATTTAGTATCTATAAATATTAAAGGCTACATCTAAACCCAATTAGTTTAGATAAAGCCTTAATAGCAAATCTTATAGCTTACCAACTAAATCTAAGCTTGGTACTAAAGTTTCTTCACCTGGTTGCCATTTAGCTGGGCAAACTTGATCCCCATGTTCAGCAACAAATTGAGCTGCTTGAACTTTTCTTAATAATTCTTCTGCATTTCTTCCAATACCATTATCATGAACTTCATATGCTTTGATTTCACCTTCTGGATTGATTACAAATGATCCTCTTAATGCTAATCCTTCTTCTTCAATCATAACTTCAAAGTCTCTAGCTAACTTACCTGTTGGATCTGCTAACATTGGATATTGAATTTTTGCAATTGTTTCTGAAGCATCTGCCCATGCTTTGTGAACAAAATGAGTATCTGTAGATACTGAGTATACTTCACAACCAGCTTCTTTAAACTTAGCATAGTTATCTGCTAGTTCTCCTAATTCTGTTGGGCAAACAAATGTAAAATCTGCTGGATAGAATACAACTACTGACCAATGGCCCTTCATTGATTCTAATGTTACTTCCTTAAATTCTCCGTTATGATAAGCTTGAACTGTAAAATCTGAAACCTTTTTATTTATTAATGACATATTCTTTCTCCTCCTGAAATTTAATTTCAATTGATATTTTTTATCAATTACTTCTTGTAATTAATAATAATTATTACCTAATAATTTGTCAACACTTATTTTAAAAAAATTTCTCTTTTATTTTTTTATTCTTAAATAGAAAATAGCCTTAACCTATGTAAATTAAAGGTTAAGACTACTTCATTAATAAAAATCTATTTAATTTTTATTTCTAGTTGAATTATTGATTTTTCTGCCTCATTAGTATTTATCCTTGATAATATTGAAAATTCATTAAAATCCCCGACTATTTCTATATTATTTTTTTCAATATAATTCAGCATTTTTTTATAATACTTTAAGTTATTTCTATATCCATCATCATAATACATTGTTAAATATTTACCTTTTGGTAGTATGATCTTTTCATAATTTCCACTTAAATTTCCATGCTTATATAACATTATTGCAGTATAAACTACTTTATCTTCAGTTTTCAATTTCTCTAAAGAAGCTTCGAATGCTAACTCAGAATTCAACATACAATCATCTTTTTCTGCCTCAAGTAAAACTTTTCTCAAATTAAGCTCAATTTCTTTTACATTCTCCATTCTACAATTATATCTCTCAACTACTCTTTCATCATTTTCTTTAATGAAGATTTCTGCTTTCTCTACTTTCTTACTTTCTTTTATTCTAAAATCTAAAAAGTCAATATATGATTTAACAGCTTCAAGTTCCTTTATCTTTTTATCTAAGACCACTCTTTGCTGTTCAAGTATTTTTATCATAGAATCTGCAGTTATTTCATCTTTTAATAAATCTTCTATTTCCTTTAATGATAGTCCCATAAGCTTACATTGCTTTAATAAATCAATCTTTATAAATTGATTTATTGAATAATACCTATAATTATTTTGCTTATTTATATAAGCTGGTTTAAGTAGTCCCATTTTATCATAATACCTTAATGTTTGAATTGGAACATTAGTTAATTTAGATAGTTCTCCAACTGAAAAATAAGTTTCCATATAAAAAATCTCCTATGTTAACTAGCCTTAGCAATAGACTTTGTAGTATACGTCTTAATATTAATAGAATAACTTAATATTATAAATGTTATCAACTCTGATATAGATAAACTAATCCATATACCATTGATTCCAAACAATTTAGATAAAATAAATAATGATATAGGAAGTAATATTATACTTCTGCAAATGCAAAAAATATTAGAAATTTCAGGCATATTTATTGCTTGATAATAAACTGTACTTGTTAAATTAAACCCAACCATAATAAATGCAATATTTATTAAATTTAAACCTATATATGCTGAATTAGCTATTGTAATATCTGAAGTAAATATAGCTATCATATTTTTTCCAAATACAAAGCATACAGTCATAAATACTATATTTATTATAAATGCTGATTTCATTGTTATAGAATAAAATTTTAACATTTTTTTTGAATTTTTTGCACCATAATTATAACTTAATAATGGCTGTACTCCTATTGATAGACCTAGTAATACCATATAAATATTTGTTGTTATATAATTAATTATTGCAAAAGATGATAAAGCTATTTCTCCACCAGTTTTAACCAATGCTAAATTCATAAAGAATATTATTATGGAAAAACTTACTTCCGCAAAGAAAGATGGAAATCCTATAATAATAAATTCCTTTATTATTTTACTTTCTAATTTTATATTTCCAAAAGTTAATATACCTCTCTTCATTATAAAATGAGGTAATAATATCGCTATAGTAACTATTTGACCAAGACCAGTAGCTATTGCAGCACCTTTTATTCCAAACCCTAATGGGAATATAAATATATAATCTAAAATTATATTAGTTACCGCCCCTAATAATGTTGATATCATGGCAAGCTTTGGTCTTCCATCATTTCTAACAAAGCTATTTAATGCAATACCAACTAAATTTGGAATACAAAATAAACTATAATACCTTAAATAAGTTGATGCTAAAGGCACCAATGTATCTGTAGCTCCTAATATTCTTACTATATATTTTGAAAATACAACTGCAACTAGACTTATAACTATACTTATAATTAACAAAAACTTAAATACTTGCCTAAATATTTTTACAGCCTTTTCCTTATTATTAGCACCTATATTTTTAGATACTAGATCTCCACCACCTACCGCGAACATAGTTGCTATTCCAAATAGCATTATAGTAAATGGCATAACTATATTAACTGCTGCCAATGCAGAATCTCCAACACCTTGTCCAACAAAAATTCCATCAATTATTGTATATAGAGATGAAACAAACATGGCTAAAGCTGAAGGAACTGCATATTTTAAAAATTCTTTTATCATGATTTTACCTCCATTTTTGTTTCTCTAACCATAATAAAGTCTATAGTAACTATAGGGTCAATAGTTATTTATAATATGAGTTTATAATGTATGCATCATTAAATAAATCATAACCAAATCTATAATTTAATTATAAAAAACACATACTAAAAATGTATGTGTTTATATATACTAGTGTAGTTATAGCACCTATTTAGATATATTCAAAGTTTTCTTTTCCAGCGCCTACTTCAAAGTGATATTTAACTATTCCTAAATCTAACTTACTATAAAATGCAGTTAACGCCTTAGCATTTACTTTATTTCCATCTAAACTAATAAGAAACTTTTGTTGATTCATAGCCGTAGGGGCTAGAACTACCGCTTCCATTCCTCTTTTAAACCAATCTGGCATATCTCCCTTTACCCCGCAAAGTTGTTCTATAGGTTTACTTTTATGCGCAACACCTTGAGTTTCCCCGTATCCTAAAGCTATTACACAGCATAACTTTTCCCCATCTTCAATCCTACACATTGCATTACCCTTACTGAACGTAAGCGCCACCCAGCAAGTATTTAAACCTAATTGAGTTGCCTTAATAACTACCTTTTCACCATAATATCCACACTTTTCATAAAAATCATTGCCTTTCTTTCCAACTATAGCAATGTAATTTCTAACATTGCAAAACTTGCCGTAATGAGCCATAAAACTATCAAAGGCTTTAGGTTCTTCTATACATAACTGAATATTTAAATTTCCTTCCCTATTGCATTCATCAATAGTTTCCAATAACTCACTTTTAATATTTTCATCAATCTTCTTATCAGTATATCTACGAACTGAATGACGATTATTAATTGCCTCAATAATATTCTTAATTAACCTCCCCATTTATATATATTCTTATATAAAATCCTTATTGGATTCTATTTCTATTTGGCTTTTTGAACATTCCTTTTCTGATATCTCATCAACTATTTCATTTATTCTAGAAAACAAATTTCCAAGCTGCTTCCATATAGTTTCTTCTGCACTTACATAATAATAATTTCTAGTACCTTCTCTATACATACTTACTATTCCAGCCTCTTTTAATATTCGTAAATGATGTGATACTGCTGGTCTTGAAAGATGGGTTTTATCTGTTATTTCTCCTACTCTTATTCCATGAACTTCACTTTCAAGCAATGTTATTATAATTTGCTGTCTAGTTTCATCCCCTAAAGCTATAAAAGCCTTTTGACATGATTTTAACTCTTCTGCAAGCTTCAATCTTCTTTCATGGCATTTTTTCATGTGTTTACCTCTACCTTTCTTGATATTTTCTATAAAACTATTATTCCTTCTTTAACCTTTAAATCATGTGTTGCAAATACCCCCATACACTCTTTTTTATTAGCCATATTCCTAATCCATTTTAAAGATGTTATCATATCCTCTTTATTAACTAATGGCCCTGGTATACGTAGATTCTCCCATGAATCCTTGGCATACCCACAATCACCTGTAATTAATATAAATTTATTATTATTTTTCACCATAACTACAACATTACCTTCAGTATGACCTTTTGTATCTATTAATACTACAGTTCCATCGCCAAAAACATCATACCCTCTATTAAATGGTCCATACTCTGAGTATTCCATTGTAAAACCTTCTATATTTATTCCACTCCAAAACCTTTTAGAATATCTAACATTTCCTTTTATTATTGCCTCTAACTCTTCTTTTGATATCATAATTCTTTTAGCATCTTTAACTAACTCTAATCCACTTGCATGGTCACAATCCATATGAGTAAGAAATACATAGTCTAAGTCTTTAGTTTGTATATTTAATTTTTCAAGCTGCTCATTTACAGCTTTTCCGTTAGGCAATTTAGGTTTACTTGCTATATATAATAATGGTGACAAATGTTTTATAGGTTTACTTCTAACATCTGTATGCCATCCAGTATCTATTAATATATTTCCTTTTGGATGCTCTATTAAATAAGAAGTAACTGGCAACCATACTCGCAACTTTTTACTCCTGCCAATTCCTGTATATGCTATGGGATTTTTAGATACATCTCTAAAAGGCACTGCAAGATCAACTCCAACCTCACCACAATTTAGTATATTAATTTTTATTTTCTCTTTCATACCTATACTCCCTCATAACATCTTTTTTTTTATTTACTCACTTATTTATATTTTCTATGGTTCAATTGTTTATATTTTTAAACAATTATATCACTAATATTCTTTTATTGTTTAATGGTAAAGAAAATCGATACCATTATATTGTATTAAATACACAATATTAAACATCATAATAAACTTTTTAAAATCACCTAAATTAAAAAATGGTAAGGTACTTATTACTGTAAATACCTTACCATTCTTTGCATATTAAATATTATTTCTTAGCTAACCAATAAATAGCATTAATATATCTCTGCTCCATATATTGATGATGTCCACCATCATCGCTGGATACATCTATATCTTCTATATATCCTAGCTCATCTTTAAAAATTTCAATTATACTTTCAGTACAAATAACAGCATTTTGTTGAAGTGTCTTTTTATCTTGTCCTTCTTTTCTGCCATAATGAATATATAATTGAAAATCTTCATTCAACATATTATTCTCTGTAATCCAGTTAACCATACCCTTATACCAAAAAGATCCACAAACACTAGCTATTTTACCAAATACATTAGTTACATATAATGAATATACAGAAATTAATCCTCCTAATGAATATCCCATAATCCAAGTATTTTTTTTATCATATTTAGTGTTATAATTCTTATCAATATATAGCTTTATTCCATTTACAACAAACTCTATATACTCTCTTCCTTGTCCACCAAAATCATCAAATTTAGGTGCTAGTGATGGTGCTGGCCACGGTGTATATTCATGAATTCTCTTTTCAGAATAAATTCCTATCCAAATAAATTCATTTAACTTTCCTTCTTTAAATCCTTTTTCAAAACTCTCAATTAGTCTATCTGAATACCTATAAAGTTCTGCCCCATCATTACCATATAATACAGGAAATCTTTTGTTATTATTTTTATAAGATGGAGGAAGATATATAAATATCTCTCTGCCTAATATATGTTCATGCTTAATACTTCCTAACATCAATATAAATCTCCTATTTTATATTTACTTAAATAACTCTGGATACATTTCCTTTGCAAGATTTTCTATACATTCAATTGTTCTATATCCATAGCCCATGAACTCAGTATAAGAAACTTCAAAAACCTTTTTATTTTCAATTGCTGGTACAGATTGTATTAAACTATTATTATATAATGATTCTACTGCTACTGAATCAGTTTCTAAATTCTTATTATTATAAACATATAATATAACATCAGGATTAAGACTCATTAAATTTTCTAATGATTGAGCCCCACCTTTTTCATTTACATTAGTTCCACCTAGAACTTCTAAAATTTCATTTTGCAACGTAGAGTTTGCTCCAAATACATTATACGAACCATCATTATAAGCTGTCATAACTAAAACTTTTAAAGGCTCTCCTTCTAATGTTGAAACTTCATCTTCTACTGACTTTAAGCTTTCTGATAATTCTGTTGCTAAAGTATTAGCTTTATCTCCTACATTAAATATTTTTCCTACATTTTTTATATCTTCAAAAATATTATCTAATGATTGTTCTCCGTTCATTAAACTAGCTAATTGTGTATAAACATTTATGTTCATACTATTTAAGCTTTCGATTGTCCCATATCTATCATCTATAAATGTAGCAGCTCTACCAATAACTAAATCTGGACTCATACCTACAATTACTTCTTTAGCCGGTTCAGTTTTACTTTCAGTTATTATATTAATATTTGAAAACTCCTCTTCTAGTTCTTCTGGAATTTCATTATCTAATGCTATAGTTCCTATAATACTATCTTGTAATCCTAACTTTAATAATAATTCTAATGATGATTGATTATTTGTTATTACATGCGATGGTGCTTCATTAAAAGTTTCTGTATATTTATTCCCTTCATTATCATATACCTCTAATGATAATGGATAATTTATTGTTTGCTCATTAGCAGTCGTTGATGACTCTGATTCTTCTGCTTTATTTGTTGTTTTAGCGCATCCTGCTAAAGCTAATGCTAGTGTTGTTGCCACTATTAGTGGAAGTATAATCTTTCTTTTCACTGTTAAATCTCCTAACTATATTTTTTTATTTATATTCCAAAGGATAATAGCTAATCATTATAGTGCTTGTCCTCTCGTTATATACAATATCACAATCTATTTCATATATTTCTTTTACCATCTCTGTAGTAATTATATCTTTTGGTTTTCCACAAGCCCTTAATTCTCCATTTTTAATTAGATATATTTCATTACAGAACTGTGCTGCTAATGCTAAATCATGTAATGCTGCAACTACACATATATCTAAACTTTTCACTAGTGATAAAATTTCAATTTGATATTTAATATCTAAATGGTTTGTAGGTTCATCTAAAATAAGTATTTGTGGTTCTTGAGTTAATGCCCTTGCTAAAATTACTCTTTGTTTTTCTCCACCAGATAATGTTGAAAAACTTCTATTAATGGATTTCTCCATTCCAACTTTTCTTATTGCATCTAATGCAATTTTATAGTCTTCTTCCTTTTCTCTTTCCCAACCTCCTAAATGAGGACTTCTTCCCATTAATACAATTTCTAATACACTAAGTTCAAAATTAATCGTATTAAATTGTCCCACTACAGCCATTTCCTTTGCTATCTCTGATAAGCTAATAGTTTTTATATCTTTATCATCAAATTTAATAGAACCTTTATCATACTTTAAAACCCCATATATTGATTTCAGTAAAGTAGATTTACCACTTCCATTTGGTCCTATTAATCCTATAAAATCACCCTTTTTAGCATGTAATGATAATGACTTTACTATTTCTACTTTATCAATTTTTACTGTTACATTTTCAATAGATAAATTCATAATTTCAACCTCTATTTGTTATTTAAAACTGTTACTTTTTTTAATTAATATATAAGCAAAAAATGGTGCACCAACTAATGATGTTATTATTCCAATAGACATTTCCGAATTTGGTATAATGATTCTTGCTACAGTATCAGCTATCACTAAAAATATACTTCCTGATAAAATACAAATTGGCAATAACTTTTTATGATCTGCTCCTACTAATGAACGTACAATATGAGGAATAACTAATCCTACAAATCCAATAACACCACAAGCTGAAACCAATACTCCTGTAAGTATAGAAATTAAAACCATGTATATCTTTCTTTTTTTATTTAAATTCATTCCTAAAGTAATAGCTGCATCATCACCAACTAGCATAGTATTTAATAATCTTGTCTGAGTTAAAAAATATGCACAGCAAATGATAGTTATTATCAACGGAGTTGTTATAGACTCCCATTTAGCCGATGCTAAAGATCCCATAGTCCAAAATTTTACACTTTGCATTCCTTCAGCATCACTTGCAATAGATATTATAAAGTTTGAAAAAGCTGTAAAAAGGGCATTTATTACTGTACCTGCCAAAATTAGCTTAGTTGAAGATGTTTTTTTATTAATTGATGCTAATCTTAACACCATAAATGATGCTACCATAGCTCCTAAAAAGGACCAAAATGCCACACCAGATACATTAAATAAAGAAAAAGCCCTAACCCCCAGCATAATTGAAAAAGTGGCACCTAATGATGCTCCAGATGATATACCTAATATATATGGTTCTGCTAACGGATTTTGAACACAAGCTTGCATAATACATCCACATAGTGCTAAACCTGCTCCTACTACTGCCCCTAAAATTACTCTTGGAAAACGTATAGACCAAATTACATTGTATGCAGAACCTTTAGTTAATATTTCAGCATTTTCTGCCCCAATACCCAAAATTTTATAACATAAAATTTCATATGCTGTTTTTATATCTACCTTAAATGCTCCTATTGAAACAGCAAATACTACAGATACAACTAAGGCAATAATAAGCATGATTAATATGAAATAATATCTTCTTTTATTACCTTTCAAGTCTTTTAAACTATTTTCATATAAATAATCTATAATCATAACCTCCAATTCAAAACATATTTTCTTAAGTTAGCAATCGCTAACCTTAAATTAGTATATATCTACCCTTTTAAAAAAAGAATACATAATTCTATAATATAATGGACAATTATTAAATTTATTGACAAAAATTTTTACATTATCTATAATTCTAATACAGTTAGCATATGCTAACTATATAGAGAAAGGGGAACTTAAGATGGTTAATGATAAGCATTTATTAGCAAAAGAATTTTTATTTTTATCCTCTGATGATATTAATATAAGTAAATTTATCAAGTTACCTAATGATACCATGACTTATGAAACTACGCGTTCTGCTTTTATAATTCCCATTAGTGGAAAATCTGAAATTTGCTTTTCTAACCAAAAATTTATAGCAGAGCCTGGTAAAATTATACATGGATGTCCACATAAAAAGGTATCCTTTAATGTTATTGGAGATGATCCTTTTCATCATATAAATATTTATTATTCTAACTACTCTGAAAAAGGTAATTATTCTAATTCTACATTTGAATTTTTTATTGATAACTTTATTCAACTCACTTCATTGCTAGAAGAATTTTACCTAATTTGCAGTAGTTCTAATTTAAAGAAACAATTAAAAAAAGAAGTAGTTTTTCAATCATTAATTTCTACTATGTTTTCTACTCCCAATTCTATTAATTCACAAAAAGAGATGATTGAAAACTCTGTTCAATATATTAAAGAAAACTACTGTTACCATATTACATTACAAAGTCTAGCAGATAGATATAATAAAAGTCCTGAACAATTCTCTTATCTCTTTTATAAGTATATGAGAATTAGGCCTATTGACTATATTATCCAATGTCGCCTAAAAAAATCTTTTGAGATGCTAAAAGGTGGCTATAAGGTTCATGAAGTTGCTTCATATATTGGCTACGACGATCCATATTATTTTAGTAGATTATTTAAAAAACATTTTGGTTTATCACCAAGCCAGATCATCAAATCAAAAACTTATTAGTGAAAAGAGAGATTTAATATGCATGAATCAAGAGAAAATTATCTAGAAACAATTTTTATATTAAATAAACGAAATGGAAAAGTAAGATCTATAGATATTGCTAAAGAACTTGGTTTTAGTAAACCTAGTGTTAGTAGAGCCGTAGGCCTATTAAAATCTAGTGGTTACCTCGATGTTCTAGACGATGGCTCTATTATATTAAATGAAGTTGGTCTTAAAAAAGCTCAAAGTATATATGAGAGACATGAAGTCCTTACTCTTTTTTGTGTAAAAATTTTAGGACTTCCTCATGACATTGCTGAAAAAGATGCATGTAAAATGGAACATATAATTAGTGATGAATTATTTAATGCTATAAAGAAATTTATAAACTTATAAATTTCTTTATATATTCTTGAATAACCGCTAATTTATTACATTCCTTATAACTAGTAATTAAATTAATATTCTTACCCATAATCGAATAAAAAAATCAAAAGATAATAAGTAAATGTTATAAACACATCTTATTATCTTCTTCCTTTATATATAATATTTAATTATTTGAAATAACTTTATCATATCTTATTTTTGTAAAAATAGCACAAAATATTCCAACTGCAAATATGATCATAAGAAAATAAAATACATGTAAGATATCATAATATTTTAGAATTATTCCTGTTAATGCTGGAATAACTGCTGATGCTATTCCTCCAGCTGTAGAAACCATCCCTATTGTTGCACCCTTATTTTCCCAAAAAAATTCACCCATTGTAGTTTGAGCCATTTGTAACACTCCGGCTGACGATAATCCAATTAAAGTAAAACCTATTTTTGTAACTATTTCTATTCTTATTAATAATACCAACACAAGTGAAATTATTCCTATTATTGGATATATAACCAGTACTAATACCGGCTTTATTGTCTTTTGTAAAAGTTTTGCTAATATAAAAACTGAGATAAGAGATCCTATACTATAATATGTTATTAATTTTAAAGAATTTATTTGACTCATCCCTAAAATATTTTGACCATAAGTAGGCATCCATATTTGAAATGCTGTATATATAGCATTAGATGTAAATCCTATTATTATAATAGTTATTCCCTCTTTTTTTAACACTGGTTCTGAAATAAAATTCTTTTTATTTAATATTTTTCCATCTTCAGATACTTCTGTTTGATTTGCCTTAGGAAATTTTCTAGTAAACAAAAATAAACCATTTATAAGATACATTATCCCAATTAAGAAAAATGTATTTCCATAAAACATATTTCTATTGACAAAAAATGCTATTATTATTGGTAACATTATACCACCAATTGCTATGAAGGCCTTTACTACAACAGTTGCTGTTCCTGGAGTTTTTGGAAAACATTCCATTAAGGAAGGATAACTTGAAGAATCTACAAAAGCATGTGATAGTCCTGCAAATACTGATAATATTTATAGCATTCAACTAATATAAATATAGTATTTAATTCATAAATTTTATCTATATTTCTTAAATATTCCTATAATATTATATTTACTAATAATAGACTCTTCAATGCCGGACTTTATACACTTATTACTGACTTGACATTAATAGTACACTGTCGTGTTAATATAAATCATAAGTATAGTAAATCTGAAAACAAATAATAAATTATCTAAAAATGCCCTATAAGAAATCCACACAAGCGTATAACAAAGTATCATATGTATGTTTACACTATAAGATAATAATATTATTCTTTTAAAAATAGAGGTTTTCGCATTAGTAGATAAAAAATATACTTGCGATAACCTCTTACTTTTCTTTTATATACTAAATATTATCTATTAGCCAATCAATGGATTGTATTAGTACCTATATATTAATTATTTTAAGTAATTAATCTTCCATAAATCAATATCTACATTTGCTTGTCCATCAGCAAATACAGCAACCCCATTACTTGAATCCTTTGTAAATATTCTTGAAGTAAATACTTCTACTCCATCATTAACAAATATCTCAACTGAGGAGACATCTACAAATATTTGCACCTTTAAATTCTTTTCATTATATTCGCATTTTCTTTCTGTACCATATTCAGTTGCAAATACTTCTCCTGATTTACTTCTATCTAATACTAGCTTTTTATTTTCTATATCGTAATAAAATACAGTTTCACTATCCATTCCTTTTCTTAATTTTATTCCTACATATCTACCAGTAATATTATTAAAGTTACAAATTAATTCATATACTTTTTCATTAAATCCATCTATATCCTTTTCCTCATTACTCAATGTATATGAGCACTCAATCTTTTCTCCTCTAAGAAGCTCTAATTCTTTTACTGGTTTTTGAATTAATTTATCGCCTTTTAACTCTAATTCTCTAGGTATAGTCAAGCAATGAGCCCATCCATTTTTATCAGTAGGGTAATCTATTTCTGGTAACCCCATCCAACCAACTAATATTTTTCTTCCTTGTTCATCTTCAGTAGTTTGAGGTGCATAAAAATCAAATCCTCTATCTAACTCATTAAACTCCCCATGCTTAAATTCACCATTAGAAAAATCAATTTTATCTCCTATTAAATATCCTGATTGGAATATATTTTGATATTTATCTCCATCTGCTTCTAATCCCTGTGGAGAAAATATAATTACTCCCTTATTATCAAAACGTAAATAATCTGGGCATTCCCACATAAATCCATTACCAAAGAAATCTGTTTTTATTTCTCCTTTAAACTTCCAATCTAATAAATTATTTGATTCATAATATACTATAGTTCCTAAATTTTCTTTTCTTTCAGCTCCAATTAAGCAATAATATTTGTCATTATCTTTGAACACTTTAGGATCTCTAAAATTATCTGTATATCCATTTGGTAAATCCTTTATAACAGCTTCACTATTCTTTGTTATTTCTCCATTACTGTCCATTATGGCTAAACATTGATACGGATGTCTTATCCATTCTTCATTTCTTGTATTTCCTGTATAAAATAAATGAAGTTTATTATTTTCAACTATACCACTTCCTGAAAATGCTCCGTGACTTTCAAAGTGTTCAGTAGGAATTATTCCAACTCCACAATCTTTCCAATTAACTAAATCCCTTGAAGAAACATGATACCAATGCTTTATCCCATGAACAGGCCCTAATGGAAACCATTGATAAAACAAATGATATTCACCATTATAATAAGAAAATCCATTAGGATCATTTAACAGTCCTGTAGTAGGCTGAATATGAAACTTTTGTCTATATGGACAACTATCTACTATTTCTTTTAATTTCGTTATTTCTTCATTTGATGCGTCTAAAATTGTTCTATATCTTTCTTCTCTTGTCCACTCTTTCATTATTATTTCTCCTCGTTTAATATCTTATAATTATTTATTAATTACAAAATAGAAGGCATTAGTATAATACTAATTCCTCCTATTTTATAAAACACTTCTATGCAGCTATTTGCTCATCATTTACTACTTGTTTTTTATTCATAAACTTTGCTATAACAATTGTTGATACAACAGCTACAACCATTGAAAGTATCATTGCAATTATATAGTTTACTATAGATGTAGGTCTAATTGATATAATTCCTGGTAATCCAGCTGCTCCTGGAGATATTGCAAGAACTTTTGTAAGCATTACATAAGCTGATCCAACTGCTGATCCTATCATTGCTCCAAAGAATGGATAACGTAACTTTAAGTTAACACCAAATATTGCTGGTTCAGTTATTCCAAGTAAAGCAGATATACCTGATGCTGATGCTATTCCTTTCATCTTGTTATCTTTTCTTAAAATAAGAAGTACTGATAATGCTGCTGCACCTTGAGCTACATTTGACATTGCTGCAACTGGGAATATAAATGAGCCACCTGTAGTTGCTATATCTGCTAATAATTGAGTTTCTATAGCTACAAAGCTGTGATGCATACCTGTAATAACTATTGGTGCATATAAGAATCCAAATATTGCTCCCCCTATTGGTCCTAGTGTATTTATTAACCATAGTAATCCTGATGTTATTCCATCACCTAATCCTCTCATTACAGGTCCTATAACAACAAATGTTAATATTCCAGTAATAAACACTGTAAATAAAGGTGTTAATAAATTATTTAGTACTGAAGGTATAATCTTATGCAATGTCTTTTCAACCTTAGCTAAAACGAAAGCTGCTGCTAAAACTGGAAGCACAGTTCCTTGATATCCAACCTTAGCTATAGTTAATCCAAATATATTCCATACTGGCACAGTTCCTTCTACAACAGCTGCACCATAACTATAACCATTTAATAAATCTGAATGTATCATAAGTGCACCAATACAAGCACCTAAATACGGATTTCCTCCAAAAGCTTTTGCTGCTGAGAATCCTAAGAATATTGGTAAAAATGCAAATCCTGTATTAGCAAATGTATTTATTAATTCTGCTAAATCCTTAAATTGTGGATATGCTTCTACTATAGATTGTCCCTCAATAAATAATCCTTGAGATGTTAATATATTATTTATTCCCATTAATAATCCTGCTGCAACTAATATTGGTAGTATAGGAACAAAAACGTCAGCTAAAGATTTTAATAATCTTTGTAATGGATTTAGTTTTTTATCTGCTTCTTTCTTTAGTTCATCCTTACTTCCTTCTTTAATATTAGCTAAGTTTATAAACTCTTTATAAACTTCATCAACAACACCTGAACCTAAAATTACTTGAAATTGACCTGATGTATTAAAGCTTCCCTTAACCGCTGGCATTTCTTCGATTTCTTTAACATTTATCTTCTCATCATCTTTAAGTACTAATCTTAAACGTGTTGCACAGTGTGCTGCACTAACAACATTTTCTTTTCCACCTATATTGTGTAAAATGTTTTCACTAATTTGTTTATAATTCTTACTCATTTTAGTCCAACCCCCCGGTTTTTATATTTTTACACTTTTGAAACGTTTCATTTTCTATGTTTATTATACTAATACGTTTTCACAAATTCGTCAATATATTTTTATAAAAAAAATAGGATTTTACGTTTATGAATTTTAGGATACTCTTTTTTCAAATATCTCTTCCCTAAAATCTCATTTATGTAAAATCCATAACTTTTGTTTTATAAATATTCTCTATTTCCTTGTTGTATATCCCCCTATAAAACTAATAGGTAAAATTATTTCTTTTTCAACCTTATTATTTTCTATAATATTTATTAATGATCTAACAGCTTTTTCTGCTATAAGTTCCACTGGTTGCCTTATAGTTGATATTTTTATAGTATCTTTAGCCGATGCCTTACTTCCATCAAATCCAATTACTTGAACATCTTTCGGAACTTCTATATCATATTCTTCTAACTTATGTATAAAATCTAATGCTTGCTCATCAGTTACAACAAAAACGCCTTGTATTTTTATATGGTCTTTAAAGTTCTTAGCTATAAATTCATTTAATAACTTATCAAATTCCTTAGATGAACCTAAAATTTCACATATTTCATAATCTATATTATGCTCTTTACAGTAGCTTATAAATCCATCTTTTCTTTTTCTTGTTGCATTATTTATCTTTGAACCTCTACCTATATATGCAATTTTTTCACATCCAAATTCAACTAATTTTTCTGCAGCTAGCTTTCCACCTTCAAAGTTATCACTTGATATATATGTTATATCTTTAGAAAAATATCTATCAATACTTACAAATGGAATTTTTTCAGAAACATATTCATCTATATCGCTATATGTTATAGCAATAACTCCATCCATTTTGTTTTGCTTTGCCATAGATATATATTCTATTTCAGCCTTATCCTCTTTATTAGAATTACAAAGTATCATCTTCATTCCGGCTTTTCTAAGATTCTTCTCTATATTATATGCTAATTCACTAAAGAACGGATTCCATATTGTAGGTAAAATAAGTGCAACAGTATTAGTTCTATTAATCTTAAAACCTCTTGCATAAATATTAGGTTCATAATTTAATTTCTTAATAGCTTCTTCTACTTTTTCTTTTGTACTTGGTTTAACTTGTACATTATTTATTACATTTGAAACTGTTCCTACGGATACACCAGCTTCTTTTGCAACATCCTTAATTGTTACCATATACTTTTCTCCTTAGCTATTTATTAATCATAAACTTCTCTTTTTAAATTTTGTTTAAATCCTTGGTTTTATTATATACAATTATAATAATTTCCTCAATCGTAATACATACTTAAAATATACTTTTATTTTGACTCTTCTCTATATATTAACAAAGCCTAGGCTATAAAAACCTAGGCTAAAATAATTCATAATAAACTTTTTTTCATATTTTTATCTTATAAATAATATATTCCCTCTTCTTATTTCTAATAAACTATATTAGTCTATAAATGCATCTAATGCCTTTGAAGGCTTTCCATCATTTCCCCATGCACTTAATTTATATTTACTCCAACTAAATGCACCTTCTGGTTCCCAATAAAAAACTCCCAATCCTTTTCCTTGTGGAATTTCCCTTACTCTTTCTATTACTTCTTTTAACATATTGTAAGTGTCTTCTACCTCTGTATCTTCTCCACCTATTTCACAAACCATAACTTCTTTTTCATATCTATCTATATATTCATTTAAATTATTCATAAGATTATCTATTGTCTCTTTGTAGTTTTTATTGACCCAATATGGATAATAAGATACTCCAATTACATCATATTTGCCACCATTAGCTGTATGATTATCAAAAAATTCTATAAATCTTTTTCTATCATCACCTTGGTCTAAATGTATTATTACCTTTGAACTTGGTAATACATCTTTAACAGCATCATATCCACTATTTAAAAGTTTTGAAAGTTTATCAAAGTTTTCTATCTTTCCTTCTGGCCATAACATTCCATTAGGTATTTCATTACCTACTTGTACCCATTCTGGATATATATTTTTTTCTTTTAATGCAATTAAAACTTCTTTAGTATGAGTACTCACATCATTAACCAATTCTTTAAAACTATGACTTTCCCATGCTTTAGGTTTAAATTGCTTTTCCGGATCTGCCCAATAATCACTGTAATGAAAATCTATCATTAATTTAAAGCCCATATTAATAGCTCGTTCTGCCATTTCTACCACTTCATCTTTACCACAGCGTCCATCTATTGGATTAACCCAAACTCTTAATCTTATAGAGTTTATCCCATAGCTTTGTAATATCTTAAGGCAATCTTCTTCTTTTCCATTCTCATTATAAAATTTATATCCTTCATCTTCCATTTGCTTAAGCCAACCTACATCAGCTCCTTTTGCAAAACATATTTCTCTATTATAACCACACATACTATTCTCTCCTAATAAAACTTTTTATTTTATTAAAATAATAACATCTATATAAATAAAATTTTTAAGTAATATTATTGGATTATAGTAAAATATTGTTAATATTCCTATCAAAGCAATAAACCCGTACAAATTATTTGTACGGGTTTTACTTAACATGATTGGTATGGATATAATTTAATTACATATCACAAAATTATCGTGATAAATATCCATTATATTCACTTATATGAAGAAGCTTTTGGGCATTTTCTATTCTCTCTTTAGTAGGAGGTTCAACCCCTTTTAAAGGATAATCAATACCAAGTTGCTCCCATTTGAAAGTTCCAAGACTATGATATGGAAGTACCTGAACACGATCTACATTATTCAAAGTGTTGATAAACTCATTAAGTTTTCTTAATTGTTCATCATTATCACTTCCACCTGGTACGAGTACATGACGAATCCATACCGGTTTATTTATTTCTGATAAATATCTTGCCATATCAAGAATATTTGAATTGCTCCATCCTGTAAGTTTTTTATGCTTCTCTTCATCTATCTGTTTAATATCTAACATTACAAGATCTGTTACTTTCATAAGCTCATTAAATTTACTAAAGAAAGGTTCTTCTCTTGTAAATATACTTCCAGACGTATCAAGTGTAACATGAACGCCCTTTGCTTTAGCCTTTTTAAAGAATTCAATCAGAAAATCTATTTGAAGAAGAGGTTCACCACCACTTACAGTGATTCCCCCCTGTTTCTTCCAATAACTTTTATATTTTAATGCTTGAGACAAAAGCTCATCTGAAGTTTTTGCCTCACCACCATTCATATCCCAAGTATCCGGATTATGACAAAACTGACATCTCATATTGCAGCCCTTAAGAAAAGCAACAAAACGAATTCCTGGTCCATCAACAGATCCAAAACTCTCTATTGAATGAATTCTTGCTATATTTTTATCTAAATTAGATTTCTGCATGGCATGTTCTAGAAATAACATCAAGTTGTTGTTCTCTTGTTAAATCTATAAACTTAACTGCATAACCAGATACACGGATAGTGAAATTAGCATATTCTTCTTTTTCAGGATGTTCCATAGCATCTTTTAATTTCTCAATACCAAATATATTAACATTTAAATGATGTGGTCCTTGATCGAAGTAACCATCTAATACTTGTACAAGTTTATCAACTTGTTCTTCTTTATCTTGTCCTAATGCAGTTGGGTTAATAGTTTGTGTATTTGAAATACCATCTAAAGCCCATTCATAAGGAAGCTTAGCTACAGAGTTTAATGAAGCAAGTAATCCATTCTTTTCTGCTCCATAAGATGGGCTAGCTCCAGGCGCAAGTGGTGTCCAAGCTTCACGTCCATCTGGCATATTACCTGTATACTTACCATATACTACATTTGATGTAATAGTAAGTAATGATGTAGTAGGTTCAGAGTTTCTATATGTGTGTCTCTTTTTAATTTTGTCAAGGAATGACTTAAGAACATATATACCAATTTCATCAGCTCTATCATCATCATTACCGTATCTTGGGAAGTCTCCTTCAATTTCGTAATCTGTAACAATACCTTCTTCATTACGGATTGTTTTAACTTTTGCATATTTAATTGCAGAAAGTGAATCAATTACATGTGAGAAGCCTGCAATACCTGTTGCAAATGTACGTCTTACATCTGTATCTATAAGAGCCATTTCTGCTGCTTCATAATAATATTTATCATGCATGTATTGAATAAGGTTTAATATATTTACATAAAGACCAGCTAACCAGTCACTCATTCTTTCATATTTTTCAATTACTTCATCATAATCAAGATATTCTGATGTAATTCCTTTATATTCAGGTCCAACTTGTTTACCTGATTTTTCATCAATACCACCATTAATTGCGTAAAGTAAACATTTAGCAAGATTAGCTCTAGCTCCAAAGAACTGCATTTCTTTACCTGTTTGAGTAGCAGATACACAGCAGCATATTGAATAATCATCTCCCCATTCTGGTTTCATTGCATCATCATTTTCATATTGGATAGAGCTTGTATCTACTGAAATCTTTGCTGCATACTTCTTGAAGTTTTCAGGAAGTGCAGAAGAGTAAAGTACAGTAAGATTTGGCTCTGGTGAAGGTCCCATATTTTCTAATGTATGAAGGAAACGATAGTCGTTCTTTGTTACCATATGACGTCCATCAACACCTATACCACCTAATGCAATAGTAACCCATGAAGGATCTCCTGAGAATAACTCATTATAAGAAGTTATTCTTGCAAATTTAACCATTCTGCATTTCATTGTTAAATGGTCGATTAACTCTTGAGCTTCTTCTTCAGTAAGAACTCCGTTGTCAATATCTCTTTGTATATAGATATCAAGGAAAGTAGATACACGTCCTATTGACATAGCTGCACCATTTTGTGTCTTGATTGCTGAAAGATATCCAAAGTATAACCATTGAACTGCTTCTCTTGCATCCTTTGCTGGTTTTGAAATATCATAGCCATAGCTTGCAGCCATTTTTTTCATTTCTCCAAGTGCTCTATGTTGTTCTGTAATTTCTTCTCTTAGACGGATAACTTCATCTGTCATAGTTCCATCACCACAGTTAGCAAGATCTTTTGCCTTTTCTTCCATAAGGTAATCAATACCATAAAGAGCAACTCTTCTATAGTCACCTACTATACGTCCACGTCCATAAGTATCAGGAAGTCCTGTTATAATATGACTGCTACGAGCTTTTCTCATTTCTGGTGTATAAGCATCGAATACTCCTTGATTATGTGTCTTATGGTATTCAGTAAATATCTTGTGTAATTCTGGATTTGGTGTATATCCATAGTTTTCACAAGATTGCTCAGCCATTTTAATACCACCATATGGCATGAAAGCTCTCTTAAGAGGCTTGTCTGTTTGAAGACCTACTACTTTTTCAAATTCCTTTAAAGATTCATCAATATATCCAGGGCCATAAGCTGTAAGTCCAGCAACAACCTCTGTTTCCATATCAAGTACTCCGCCTTTAGCTCTTTCCTCTTTTTGTAATTCTTGCAATCTGCCCCATAGCTTATTTGTAGCATCTGTTGGATCTGCTAAGAAACTTTCATCACCATCATATGGTTTATAATTTTTTTGAATGAAATCTCTAACATTTATTTCTTCTTTCCATATTCTGCCCTCAAAACCAGCCCATTGTTCATTTTCTAACATGTTCATTCCTCCTTGTACGTATATACATATATTTTTACAATTTAACTATTAATTTGGTATAATGTAAACTTAAATTTTTGATAATCTATGTAGATTGTTTTATAAAATGCTCTAGTATTTAAAAATAATTCTTAATTGATTATCCATATAAAAATACTTGTACAAATATTATTACAAAATGATTCAAAAGAGTCGCTATAAAACAAATTCACTTTGTTATTTTTTTAACATTGTAGCCTATGCATTTCATAAAACTATACAACATATGATTGGAAAATTGATTTCAATAAATATATTACCTTATTATATATTTATTGTCAATTTTTTGATAAAAGTTTTATATTTTCATTTTTTGTAAAAATATTACTATTTTTTTTATTAATATTAACTCTTATACCGATTACATTGTATATATTTTTCATGAAACCCTATGCTTAATAGCAATTATGTGAAATTTAATATAAAAAGCTTTCCTTTTTTCATTAGTTCATTAACCAGTAAAAATGTACACTAACTAACGAAGATCTAACTAAATGGTATACAAATACTCAAACTTACTAAAGGTACCTAGAATCTAAAATTCTCTTTAAAACAACTTATTTTAAAGGGAACTCATCATCCTTTCTTCTTTTCCCTATTTTCTCTATTATAATAGTTTTACTATCATTTACTCTAGTTAGCATTTTAGTTCATACTTTTTTAATATTAGGTAATACTTTGATTATAATTATAAAACCAAGTAAGGAACTATAAATTATGACAGAAACAGAAAAAGCCTATATAGCTGGAATAATCGATAGTGAAGGAAGTATAATGCTTCAAAAATTTCACAAAAAAGAATACCCATCACTTTGTGTATCAATAGCTTCAACTACACTCGAATTATTAAAATGGATAAAAGAAACTATTGGAAAAGGTGTTATTGTTAAGAAAAAAAAATTATGATACTAAAAGACATCAAAACTGCTATAGTTACATAGTAAAACGTAATGATGCCATTAAATTACTTGAAGATATTTATCCTTATCTAATTATTCCAACTAAAAAGAGTAGAGCTCAATTAATACTTTTAAAATATAAGGCTTTAACCCCTAGAAATGGTAGGTATTCTGAAGAAATGCTTAAATCTAAGATTGATTTTTATAATGAATTTATTTCTATTAAGCAATAAAACCGTACAAATAATTTGTACGGTTTTTGTTTGGTGGAGGCGAGGGGTCATGTGCATCCATTATTTCTATATGGCACTGACTATATCTTCTACTATTACTTAAATAGTAGCCTGGCATATTATAGAAGCTTAGTATAGTTTATATCTTCTATCCTAGTATTCCATAGAGATTACTCCTTAGGAACCTATGAGTCGATACGAGGCTGTTGAATTTCTTCACATACCTCTCGGTATTGCCGTCAGCATTCTCTGTTACGGTTTCACCGATAAAGCCAAGTTATCACTTAAACATCACTGTTTAAGGCGACTTTCTTTCAAAATCGAACCCCTGTCCGAAAGCAGACCAGCCTGACTTTCTACGAGCGTAGTTTAGTGACTAAATTTTCGGTCCTTAGTTCGCTCACAAACAAACTCCTAATTCCCTAGCTTCATAAATACCCCTTTAGCTCAAAGCTTTGCTAAACTTCGTTTCCCACTTCTATGACACCCGCTACCCAAGTCATGGGGAACCTGGACGGATGAGCGGCTATATTAAGCTGCTAATGCAAAATTGTCTTCTGCGTTTATATTTAATGCATAGCTTATTAACGAGTCGTCCATGCTTTACTCGGCCCGCTTATCAAACCCATCACACCCCCGTCGAAGCCAAAACGCCCCCATGTAAGGTTAATAGGTCATAAACACCTTTACCTATTAAATTTTCAATCGATGATTAACATCGTGATTTTATTATAAAACATACAGTTTGAACTGTCAACTTAACTATTCTATTAAACCTTTGGTAAACTGATAATATTATTCTTTTACAAGAAATTTTATTTATTCTTAAAACAAATTTTCTAAATCTACCATAAAATTTTTTAAATTTAATAGTTCTTTTCCAATTATTAAACTTAACTTCTTTATAATTTACAATTAATTATTTAGATCATAAATATAAATAGAATTTATAAACTAATTACTTTTTATATTATATACTAATCTTTTATTATTATAACCTTAATACTCAATATAATTTTAAGTTATAAATAAAAACTCTTGCATTCTTTGTCGAAAGGTGTTATTCTAAATTAGCAGTTGGTACGTAAAGTGCTAATTACCGTAGAGTCTAGTTTGTCCTTCGCCGGATGCTAGGCTCTACTTTATTTTTACAATAAAATTTAAAAAGTTATACACATGAAATAAAAAACTATTCACACTTTTATTCATATTTTTCCCATTTAACTGTTCATAAGTGCACAAAACTAGCTCTTTTATATACTCATATACATACTAGTAAAATAAAAAAAGCAACATCATTAAGACATTGCTTAAAATTCTAATCATCTTTAGTTTCAAACTGTATTACATCATAATTTTCAGAGTTTATATAATAGTCATTTTCATAATCATCTCTATTAATATCATAAATATATATCATTTTAGAATAACTAAAAAAAGAAGCTCCAAAAGATTTATCATTTATCTTTTTCCCATTAATAGTATATACATCATAACTTTCATTATCACCATCTATAGTTTTGCAAATAAATACATTATTAAAAGCTGTAATTGAATCATATTCATCATCAATAATCCAATTTCCTTCTAAATCTCTTACTCCAACATTAGTATAATTTTCATCATATACTATTAATCTATTTTTATTTGCAACCTCTACATAATAAAATCCCTCTTCTATTAAATTTCCTTTTGAATCAACTATCCCATAACTATAATTATCCTCATTAACTAAATAAGCACTAGCAATTCCATCTACAAAAGAACTATCAATTTCATATTTAGAATCAAATAACTTATTTCCACAATAATCTATATAGGTATATACTCTTTCATTGCTTCCATAATAATATACACATGCAATTTCATTCTCATTATCAAAACAAGTTAAATAGCTATAATCATCCTTTAAATATATTGGTTCTAGTTTATTATTTAAATATACATATTCTCCTTTATCTTCATTATATAATTCATAAAAACTATTAGATATATCAGTAATATTATACTCGTTAAAATTAATAATTTTTAAATCCTCGTTTAAAATATAATAGTCATAACTTTCATTATCTTGTATAACAGCATATCCATCGATATATCCTCTATATATAGAGCACTTATTACTTAAAGAAATTTCATTACCATTTACATCATATAAAGTTTCTTTATTATCTTTTTCAGCTACAATAAACCCATTATATTCTGTAGTAACATAATCATATTTATCCCTTAAAACTTCTTTTCCATCCTTATTAATAACAGCACTAATTTCATCATCCTCTTCATTACCTTTAATATCATAATAGTATACAACTGCTAATCCATTACAAAAACTATCTCCATAAAAATAATCACCACTAGTAATCACTTCACCTTTTTCGTTTATGTACGCACCTTTTTCATCTATAACTACAAAGGCCATCCCCTCAGAAAAAAAGTTTGCATATCCATATTGTGGTTCAATTATAACTTCTCCACTACTGTCAATATAACCATACCTTCCTTCTTCATCAACAAATGGATATAAATCTAGTTCCTTCTCTTCTTCATACTGATACAATTTTATATTATTAACAAAAACATTATTACCATCAGTTTCTACTTGTGGCTTATCTTCAATTTTTATTTCAACACTTCCTAAAGTTCTCCCCATATTACTACTTATAAATTTCACACTAAGTAAATAATATACTATACCTATTATTACTATTCCTACTATTAAAAAAGCAGTAATAAAAATAATAACAGCTCTTTTGCTAGCTGCTTTTTGAGTTATATATTTTTCCTCTGCAATTTTCTGCACATCACATCGATGAGTTTCATCACTTTTGCCCATTTGCAGTTCACCTTCTTATTATAATTAATTACATTTTATATTATATATGTCAATTAGCTATTTTAATACTATTTATATTTTCTTTCAAAATAAAAAATGATAAGACCTATGCGTTCGTAAGCCTTACCATCTCTTATTCTTAGATAATATATACTATTCAAATTTATTGTAAATGTTCTAAAATAAAAAATAAACAAATAGTGGTAGTAAAAGTTCAATAAATTTTAGAAGTTTATTTTTAATATATAGTGAACTAAGTAGTGCTAAAAGGTTCTATCCATTATAGTTAGTACAAATTACTGAATAAATTTTATAAATAATTCATTTTCTAATTTAATCTATGAATATCTTCTAAAAATATCTCTTTTCTAAATATATTTTTAGAAGTTCCATTTTTCAATTCTTGCAGTACCATTCCCCTTTAATGTTAAAGTAGAATCAACTAAATCATTATAGATTCTAGTACTAAATACTTCTTCTCCATTATTCAAGAAAATTTCTAAAGAAGAATTATCAGAGAATATTCTCATTGAAGTAACAGCTTCAATTTCTACTGCTCTCATATCTCTTCCATAGCCTGATCTTCCAAGTTCTAATTTAAATACCTTATTATTAAATGAAAGCTTACAATCTTCTCTTAAAGCTATTTCAAACTCTGTAGTGTTTATAAAATCAATATTTAATTCAAAAGTATTGCTTTCAAATATTTCTAAAGTATTAGCTTCATTTAAAGAAACCTCTTTTTTTATTGAATCACCTTTTCTTAAAGCCTCTAATTCAACAACAGGAATTTGATATACCTTATTATTCTTTAAAACTAACTCTCTTGGAATTGTTAATTGATGTTGCCAGAAGTTATTTATAGTTGGATTCTTATGTTCTACAGCATCTGGCACTCCCATCCATCCTATAACTATTCTTCTTCCCTTAGAATCTTCAAAAGTTTGCGGAGCATAGAAATCAAATCCTCTATCTATTTCAACAAACTCGCCAAGTTTAAGTTCTTTTTTATCATTCAAAAAATTCCCTACAGCATATCCACATTGATATACATTATTATATTTATATCCTTCTGCTTCCATACCTTGTGGTGAAAACATTAATACATCTTTATCACTTAACTTAAATGTATCTGGACATTCCCACATATATCCCATATCATCTAACTTACCTGCTGGTACAGAGTGGAATTCCCAATTATAAAGATCATTTGATTTATATAATAAAATACAACCTTTATTATCAGTAGTTCTAGCTCCTAGAACCATATAATAAACTCCATCTTCTTCCCAAACCTTAGGATCTCTAACATGTAGCGACATATCATCTGGGAAATCTGTATTTCTTAAAAGCACTTTCTTTTCTGAGAAGTTTATACCATCTTTACTAGTTACTAAAATAACATTTTGCTCTCTTCCAGTTAATATATAATCATGATTTCCTTCATGCTTTACATTACCTGTATAGAAGAAATAAATTGTATCATCCTTAACAAAAGCTGATCCTGAATATACTCCATCCTTATCTTCATTTATATCTGGATAAAGAGCAACTCCTTTATCTTCCCAGTTAGCTAAATCTTTAGAAACTGCGTGCCCCCAAAACTTTAATCCTCCCATTGGCGTTAATGGTGAGTATTGATAGTAGCAATGATATTCTCCATTAAATTCACATAATCCATTAGGATCGTTTATCCATCCTATTGGAGCCATTATATGATATTTATTTCTCCATTTGTCACTATTTACAGCATCTAAATTCTTGTTCATACATTCATTTATTTGCTTATCAAAATCAACTCTTAACATAACTATCTCCCTTGTGCTAATGTTAAAACTTCTTCTTTAGTCGGTAAAGCACCTATAGCTCCTCTTTTACAAACTGTTAATGCAGCTGTTGCATTTGAGAAAGTTAATATTTCTTTTACCTTTTCTTCTGGTAAATTAACTAAACTTTCTAAAGTATTATCGCCTTCAGCAACTTGATATAAGAATGATCCTATAAATGAATCTCCTGCTCCTGTTGTATCTTGAGCTTCAACTTTAAATGATGGAGAAAATACTTTTCTTTCCTTAGTTATAAATTCTGCACCATTAGTTCCTTTTGTGTAGATTATAACTTCAACATCTCCTTGTAATAAGAAGTTTAATGCTTCAGTTTCATCTGCAATTCCAGTTATGAATTCTAATTCTTCATCACTTATTTTAACTATATTAGCAAATGGTAAGAATTCTAAAATTGCCTCTCTGCAAGCTTCTGGTGTTTCCCATAATGGTAATCTAACATTTGGGTCAAAACTTATTAAGCAATTATTCCTTTTAGCAAATTCTATAGCTTTTCTATGGGCTTCTTTTATTGGTGCATCTATTAAACTAACTGAACAGAAGTGTAATATTCCACCTTGTGCAAATACTTCTTCTTCTATTTCTTCTGCATTTAATAACATATCTGCACTTGGGTTTCTGTAGAATGAAAAATCTCTTTCTCCATCTTCTCTTAATGAAACAAATGCTAATGCAGTATTTGCTTCTTTTGTTCTTAAAACCTTTGATATATCTACTCCTAAAGGTTCAACTTGTTCTAAGATGTGATCTCCAAAGCTATCAACACCTAACTTAGTAAGCATTTGTGCATTACCACCTAACTTTGCAACTGCAGCTGCTACATTAAGCGGAGCTCCTCCTGCTACTCTTAAAAAATTACTTACATTATTTAAAGATTGTCCTTTTTCATGTGGTATAAAGTCAATTAAAGCTTCACCTATTGAAATTACTTTTTTCATAAATCTTCCTCCTCTATACTTACGGGAACGTTCCCTCATTATTTAAAAAATATATTAATTTAAATAAATATTTTTATATCATTTTTCTACGATATTATTATAACATTTATTCATTCTTAGTCTATATATTTTTTCTAATAAATATCCTGATTTAATAAAAAAAGATACCTATTATCCTTATATGACCTTTATAGTATAAAGTTAAAACATAAAACTCTAACTATAAAGACCTATAAATTATAGGTATCTATTTTTTATTTATCTATTGTCAAACATATATGTCACTTGAGCTAAATAATTATTTTCTTTATCTTCATATACTAAATATAATGTATGATAAGCTTTATTAAAGTTAGTTGTATCAAATGATACTACTCCATTTTCATCTACACACTCATCTATATGAAGAGAAACATCTTCTAATGTTATATTATTTCTAACTACTATAGCTGATAATTCTACTGTCTTTCCTTCTCTATTAACAGCATCATATTTCACAGTTATTTTATTATCTTCTTTATAAAGACTTCCTATCACTATATTTTGGTACATAGCTTGTAAATTAAATAATTTCTCTAACCCCTTAAGTTTAGATAAATCATTTATTTCATTATAATCTAAATTTAATGTTTCTAAATTTTTAGCATATTGTAACCCTTCTAAATCTGAAATTCCATAACCCATAGCATTTAATTCAGTAAGGTTATACATATCCCCTATAGTTATATCATTTGATGATATATTTAATTCTGACTTAATAGCTTCTTTTAAATATTCATCTGAAATATTAACTACTTCTGATAAATCAACAGCTTTTTCTAACTTTTCATATGCTTCATTTAATTTAATGAACAAGTTATCAATTTCTTCTTGAGTATATCCATTAGCTAACTCTACATTAACAACTTCTAACACTTCTTGTAGATTATCAATACTTTCTCCTGTATAAATATCTTTATTTAAGTTATTTATAGTTTCAATTAATGAATCTAATTCAGCTCTATTTATTTCAAAACCATTATTATTAGCAAAGTGTAATTTAGTATCACCCCATGTTGCATGGTCTGAACCATTACCATTTCCACCATCAGTTACAACAAGTTTTAACTCCTTAGCTCCATTAATATCTACTTCAACATACTTTTGTGAATCTCTTGATGTCATTAATCCACTATCAAATTTCTTTTCACCATCAACCCAAACTTCAAAGCTTACAGACCCAACAGTTCCATACATTTGTCTATCTACACCAATATATGAAGTGAAATATGCATAATCTTTATCACTTAAATTATAAATTATAGTAGATGTTGAATGTGATCCTATACCTCTTTCATAAGATACTTCTTGTCCATTTTCACCTGTTAATCTTAAAGCTCTTCCACTTATTGATATATCTTTCTTTGGAGCAGTATAACTGTTATTAGTTGAATTCCAATCATATTCTGTTAAGTAAGTGTAATCATTCATATCAACTACTGCAATAGTTCTTGTTTTTGTAGTTGTATTCCCATCACTATCGGTTACTTTATAAGTTAATTCATACTTTCCAGCTTTATTAAAATTAACTTCTCCTGCTACTTCAATATTATTTGTTAAATCTCCATCTTCAGCATCACTTGCAGAATATTCTTCATTTAACTCTATAGGATATCCTACCTTTGTAGACACTGACTTTGGTATAGAAAGTGTTGGTGCCGCATTTAATATTAAGAATTTAGCATCACCAAAGCTAGCATGATCTGATGCATTTCCATTTCCAGCATTATCTGCAACAATCTTTAACTCTGATACTCCCTCTAATGGGATTCTTACTAACTTAGCATCATCTGCCCATTTCATTATTCCACTATTATAAACTTCTACGTCATCAGCATAAACTTTAAATATTACACTTGAATTATTTTGTTGTGCAATATTTCTATCTATACCAACATAAGTTTCAAAGTATTCATAATTTTTACCTTCTAAGTTATAAACTATTTCTGAATTTGCATGAGTTCCAATACCCTTATCAAATACTTTTTCTTCACCATTTACACTTAACTTAATTTTAGCTCCACCTGATGCTAAATCTTTTCTTACTTGTCCATAGTCAGTTCTTGCAGAATCCCAATCGATATCAGATAAATACTCTGAATCACTATAAACTACAATAGTTTTTTCTGAAGTAGCAATATTTCCATCACTATCTGTTACTGTATATGATACTTTATAGTCACCAGTTTTATTAGTTGTAAAATTATTTGAATTAATTACTACTTTATTTGTTATATCTCCATCTTCTTGATCGCTGGCATTTACAGATGACATTAAATCATATTCACTTCTTAACTTAACATATTCTGTTTCACCTACAGTTAAGCTTGGGAATTTATTTCTTATAATTTCTTCAGCCCTATTTAAATCATCTTGGAAAAGTTCTTCTGCTGGGTGAGCACTAACCTCTTCTCTTAATGCATTTAACTTTTCTAAAGTATTATATTGTTCACTTACTTCATTTTTATTATCGTCAGTAAATAATTCATTCTTAATTTTATCTGATAATTCATCAGTTTTATAGAATGACATTTCACCTATACTTGCCCAGTTTTGATTTGCTTCAATGAATTTAAACTTAACTCTTCTTGCTTCTGTTTTAGTTATATCAATTTCAATAACATCATTTACACTACCATTATATGAACCAGTACCTGCTAATCTAAAGTCATTGCCTTCTGCTTCGGTAGAAACATAAATTGCAAATTTGGTTGCAAATCCTTTCCCACCATTTCTAGCTGCATAAGCAATTTTATCTATCTCATTAACTTCACCTAAATCAAACACAACTTCATTTTGGAATGATAGACTATTTGGATTTCCAGTTTCCCAATGAGTATTTCTATTATTATCTATTGCATATCCAATAACACTGCTTCCATAGTTTCCACCATTATTAGAAATTGAAGCTACTGGTATTTTGAATTCTTCATTATATGCTTCTAAATTATTAAATGCCCCATACTTTGATTTAGTTGTAGTTAGCTCTTCATACACTGTTATATATGAAATCTTTTCAACTACATTATTATCACTATCTGAAACTCTATAAGTAACTTCAAATCTACCAACCTTTTCTGCTTCATAAGTATTTGAAACTATTTCGATACTTGAAGTTAAATCTCCATCTTCAATATCAGTAGCAGATATACCTTCATTAAAATCTACTACTTCTCCTAGCTTATAAGTTTTATCTGTAACAGTTAAATCTGGTTTTGCATTATTAGTAGTTAATTTTGGATTTGCTATTACTGCATGGTCAGATGTATTTCCATTTCCTCCATCACTAACTTCTATAACTAATTCCTGAACGCCCTTAACTGGAACATTTATAGCAACCATATTATCTGCATGTTTTATTACACTTGTAGTAGCTAGAACTTCACCATCAGCAATAACTTTAAATACTACACTTGAATTGCTTTGAGATTCTATGCCCATATCAATTCCAACTAATGCTTCAAAGTAGTCATAATCTACATTTGATAAATCATAAGTTATCTTACCATTTGCATGTATTCCAAACCCTTTATCAAAAGTTTTTATTTCATTATTTACTCTACCCTTTATACTACTATTTCTTCTTGGAGTCCCATATTGAGTTGTAATGCTTGTCCAAGCTGTATCTGATAAATAATCATAATTACTTACCACTTGTACGTTTACTGTTTTTGTAACAACCACTCCATTATCTTCAATAGTATATTCTAATGGATAAGTCCCTTTTTCATTTACATTAACTTCTCCATTTATAACTATATTTGAGCTTATATCTTCTCCATTGTAATTTAATGCTTTAACTAAATTCATTGGATCGAATTCTTCTCTAAGTTTTATACTTATTGACTCTTGTTCTACGCTTAAACTTGGTGTTAAAGAATTTACTACTACTTCTTCTCCAATATTTAGTTTTTTATCATATGGTACAACAGTATAATTTACTGACTCTCCTATATTTGATTCTGTATCAACAAAACTATTAGTTGAAGTAAATCCTATTAATTCACCATCTTTAAATATTTCATAACCTAATACATCATCCTTAAACTCTTCATTAACGCTAAAAGATAATTTTATATTTTCATTTTCTTTAAGCACATTAACATTTAACTCTGGATTACTAGTAAATCCTTCACCATCATATTCTATATAATCATAGTTAGCATACCAAGTTTTTATATCAGGTTTTGGATATTGACTTAATAACTCTTTTGTCTCGTCAGAAACCCAGAATCCATGTCTTTCAAAATGCTCGCTTAAATCTAATTCTAAAGCTATACTAGAATATTTAGCTAACTGATTTAACTTATCATTTGCTGAATTTGTTGAATCTAAAACTATGTTGTTTTCTCTGTACTGGCTATTTAATTTCCCCCAATATCCTGGATATATCATTTCTAATTGCCAATAAACAGCTAAGTTTTCAAAATATCCTCCATCATAATAATAATTACTATCTGTTGATATAACATTTTTGAAAACATGACTTTCGAAAGGTATTCTTTTATTTGGATTATTATAATAATAAGAAGAATTTTGAGGTATCATATTATTTGTAACCTCACCTATAGTTCTTACTCCTATATCAAGCTTATGACCCATTTCGTGATCAACACCCCAGCCTCCTACACTAGTTAACATAGATACCATTACATCACTTTGAACACCTATATGCCCAGATGCAGCATACATATATCCAAATGGCTGAGCTAATCTTATATTCTCTCTAGTATACTTAATATCATTCTTTATGCTACTTCCATCCATACCTAAATATTCAAATATCATATCCATATGATCATCATACATATTTACAGTATTCATTGGACCAAATTCTTGGTTTATATAAGCCTCATATGCCCCTGTTGCAGTTCCTGTAAATACAAGATGATCTGAAACTATCTCTACAACATCTATCATTTTCCTATCCATAACATTAGGATTTTCTGCCTTGTCCGCATCAATTCTTGCTTTATAATCTTTTAGAAGCTCTAAGAACTCTTCTTCATCAGTATTTTTATCCATCATAGGGAACTGTTCACAACCAGATGCAAATCTTATAACTGGAGCTTTACTTTGTTGTTCTTCAGTATAAGGGTTTACTATATATACAGCTCCACCTGGAGTTACATCATGTCTATACCATCCATCATTTTGACTAACAGCAGGTACAGTTATTACATTTTTACCTATATGTAAACTTACTGTCCTTCCCCAACTTGCAAAACTTCCTTCTTGTTGTGAAAACATTAACTGTGGTAATGGTTGCCCTGGTTCTGCATCAACATATACTGTTATTGTTTCCCCTGCTCTAGCAACTACTCCAGTAGGCTGATTATTATTACCAAATCCAAACTTTAAATTACTATTGGCATGTGCATTTCTATCCCCATACTGTTCTGCGACAACAGTTTTAACAGTTTGTAAAGTACCATTTACAATATCCTTAGCCACTTGTATATCTTTTAAATAAACTGGTGCTAATGGATGTTCACTAATATCACTTTCAAGTTCTGCTAATTTTTCTATAGTATTGAATTCATTTGAAACAGTATCCATTAATCCATTTGTAAATAGTGTTTTCATTTTTTTAGATACTAAATCTTCTTTATATAATCTTATATCTGAAATTGATGCCCAGTTTTCACGCGCCTTATCAAATACAAATTTTACTCTTTTAGCTTTAGTTGCATCAAATTGTATTTCTAACATATCATTAGTTACTGTATAACTACCTTCTGTCACCTTTTGAAAATTATCTCCTGAGTCAACTGGCGATATATATATACTAAACTGCTCTGCAAACCCTTTTCCACCAGATCTTGATTTATAAGTTAATCTACTTATTACTTCTGCTTCTTCTAAGGTTAATATAACTTCATTCTTAAATGAATCACTATTAGGCTTTCCTGTTTCCCAATGAGTATTAGCATCTTCATCTATTGCATACTTTATTGCAGAACTAGCATATTGTCCTCCATTGTTACTTATACTTAAGTTTTTAACTCTATATACATCATCATATTCATTTATATAATCTGTATAAAATGGTTCAAATTTAGATACATTTGCAGTACCACTTTCAACTTGCCCAAATTCAATTAACTCTTTAGCTAAATTTAACTTTTCAATATATTCATCTTTAAATGGATGTCCATTAGATTCTGCTATTAAATTATTAATAGCTTCAATTGTTCCAAATTCAGGATTAACTTCATTCATTTTTTCATCTACAAATAATATATCTATTTTTTGATCTAATTCATCTGGCATATATAAACCAAATTCAGAAGCTAATGCCCAATTTTCATATCCCTTTTTATATACAAACTTTATTCTTCTTACTTCTGTTTCTTTAAATTTTATTTGCAAAGTATCTTTAGTCGTTATACTTGTAGATCCATCTGATATTTTCTCAAATGTATCCCCTTCAGAAGTTCTAGATCCATATATTTCAAACTCTTGTGCAAACCCTCTCGAAACTAGGCTTGTATACATTATTCTATCTATCGTAGTTAACTCATCTAAAGTTATTACCACTTCATTTGTATGGCTAGATGTATTTTGCTTACCTGAATGCCAATTTGTGTTTACATCTCCATCCATGGCTCTTGATATATCATTAGAGGCATATTGTCCACCATTAGTTGTTATACTTGTAACTTTTTCTAATGGTACCTTGAATAATTCATCATAACTTGCTAACCTTTCATCATTAAACGACTTAAAGTTAGATACCTTAGCCTCTGTAAATTCTAATACCTTTCCTTCTAATATTATTCTAGCATTATTAATATCTTCTGCTATTTCACTATATAAAGGATGTGTACTTGCTTCTAAATCAAAAGCTTCTAATTTTTCTAGTGTATTAAATTCTTCACTTAACTCATTCTTTGAATTATTAGTGAATATATTATTCATTTTATCTATTATGTTATCTTCTTTATAAAACATAAATTCAGATGCACTTGCCCAACCTTGATTAGCCTTTTTAAATACAAACTTTATTTTCTTAAATTCAGTTGCATCAAATTTTATTTCTACAACATCTCTTGTTGAATCTTTATACTCACCAGTAGCTACTAATTGAAAATCATCACTATCATCATTAGATGCATATATTTCAAATTCTTCAGCAAAGCCTTTTCCCCCTGCATCTGGTCTTGCTGCATAAACTATTCTATTTAATGTAGTTGCTTCTTTTAAATTAATTATGACCTCATTAGTAAAACTTGAACTATTAGGTGAGCCTGTTTCCCAATGAGTTTTGAAGTTTTCATCTATAGCTTTATCTATGGTGCTACTTCCATATTTCCCACCATTATTAGTTATAGATTCAATATTAGAATTATCCATTTTAAATACTTCATTATAACGCTCCAATAAATCGCTACCATATAAGCTAAATTTAGTTACAGTAGCCTCCTTACTTTCAGTTTCTTCCACCGCTCCATCAACTTGGATAGTATCATTTTGTTTTAATGTCTCTGCAAATACATTAACAGGTGTAGATAGTAAATTTGTTATTGTTGCAGCTAAAATTAGTGTTGATAATTTTCTTTTTAACATTTATTTTCCCCCCGAAATATTATTTCCCAAGAGAAGTACATTAAAAAAAGCTACTCTCTAAAGAGTAGCTAAAAATAAGTCTTAATAAAGATTAATATTTATCGAAAATGCTGTAAGGGTGCATTTACTTGAAAGTAAAGCACTTCAATGAAATATAAAAACTTTATTTACTTAAAAACAAAAAGTCTAATGTACTCTTTGGCAACTGGCTGACATAGTAATTAAACCTTAGTCCCTATAGCTTTGCGTCCTTAAATTTCTTTAAGTTTGCCTATTAAATTTTCAATAATATTGATAATCCTTAATATTATTTACAGTAAAATAATTACTATATAAATTATATCCCATTCTCATTAGCAATCTATTAAAAAGTATTAACTTTCATATTTTTCAACACAATTTTCATTAATAAATATTTATTTTCCTTTTATTCGACTTATATTCCATTTATACTATGCATACTTAACTAATATTAATTATTTTTTAAATTATTCTATTTCTTTTTCTTTCATGTGTTTTTTATGTTTACATCTGCCATGACTTTTCATATGTTCTCCATGTGCAATGTTTCCTCTCCACGATTTTAGCAACTTTGATAATATTACTTCTAATTGCTGTTGTTCTTCTTCATTTATCGCATTGAATAATTCCTTTGACCTATTTTTAAGTTCTTCTTCCTTTAGTAAAATACTTTCTTTACCCTTTTCAGTTATTGATATATTTACTTTTCTCTTGTCATTCTCATCTTTTTCTCTTATTATTAATTCTTTTTCCTCTATCTTGCTTAAAATTTCGCTTAAAGATCCTGAACGAATATCAATAATATTTTGTAATTCACTTTGTGTCATTGTGCCCTTTTCCAAAAGCACTCTTAATATACGTCCTCTTCCATGGTGACCACAATGTTTATTATTTAAAATAGTGCCACATTTCCCTATCATTAGCATAAGTCTCTCTTCTTGAGGTAATTTTTTAAATTCTTCACGCTTTTTAGACTGCTCTTTTAATTCCTTTACCTTTTCTTCTGTTATTTCTCCATTATTTAATAATCTTATGAACTTCTTTCCCCTACAGCATTTTAGTTCATTTACGTCACAACCTTTACCACATATTTGACATTTTTCATATTTAATTTCTTTATTCATATATATTCACTCCTTTTAGTTAGGTACCTTGTTATTTTCATTATACATCCTCTATATATTTTTATCAAGGTACCTAATTAATTTAAAAGCAAAAAAGAAGAAAATGCATTTTACATTTTCTTCTTTCTCTATTTATATTAATTTATTAAGCTTCTTCCTTAATTCCCATTATCCAAGTAGCTATAAATGCAACTGCACCCGCAATAACTAAACCAATACAGTAGTTAACCATTGTATCTGCTGTAGTAATTGCTATAGCTGGTAAAGCTGTAACACCAACAGCTGTCATCTTAACATGTGTAAATACTACATAAGCACCTGCTGCTGCTCCACCAATAGCCGCACCAATAAATGGTTTTCTATATCTTAAGTTTACTCCAAATATAGCTGCTTCTGTTATACCCATTGTACAACTTATTGCTGCTGGTAATGATATAGCTTTCATCTTCTTATTCTTAGTTTTGAAGTATACTGCTAAAGCTGCTCCACCTTGTGCAAAGTTAGCAACTGCCCATATTGGAAGTAATGTATTAAATCCTGTTGAAGCAATAAGTCCTAACTCAATAGCATGGAAGCTATGATGTATACCTGAAATAACTATAGCTGAATATAATCCACCAAAGATTATACCTGCAAATATACCAAAATTATTTAATGCATATTGTAAGAATATACTTATTCCATCACCAATCCAGTTAGCAAATGGTCCAACAACTACTAAAGCTAAGAATCCACTTAGTATTACTGTTATTAATGGAGTTAATAATATGTCTAACATATTAGGAACAATTTTTCTAACATTTCTTTCTATTATAGACATTAGGAATATTACAAATAATATTGGTAATACAGTTCCTTGATACCCCTTTAGAGGCATATCAATAATTCCAAATACAGACATTGTTTGAGCTACAGCACCTGATTGTTGTTCCCAAGCATTCATTAATGCTGGGTGAATCATTATACCAGCAACAGTTGCTGCTAAGTAAGTATTACATTTAAATACTTTTGCTGCACTGATAGCAACTAATATTGGTAAGAAGTTAAATGCTGCACTACTAAACATATCAAGTAGTGTCCACCACCAAGTTCCCTCAGCAGAAATACCAAACTTAGAGCATAATCCCATAATTCCCATTAATAATCCTGAAGCAACGATTGCTGGAATTATTGGTACAAATATATCTGATAATAATTTAGCTAATTTTTGAAGTGGATTTAATTTTTCTGCTCCTGAATGTTTAACATCTTGAGTACTCATTTCAGTTATCCCACAAATTTTAATTAATTCAGCATAAACTTTATTAACAGTACCTTGTCCTATAATAACTTGAAATTGTCCACCATTAATAAATGCACCTTTTACGATATCTAACTTCTCTAACTCTTCTTTGTTAGCTAAACTTTGATCTTTTAATACCATTCTTAATCTTGTCGCACAGTGTGCTGCACTTGCAATATTTTCTGAGCCACCGATATATTTTAATATATCTTGAGCAGCATCATAATACTTGTTAGATCCCATTTTTTAATCCTCTTAAATATTTTTATGTTCTTATATTTACCTTGCCATAAAGGCCTTATTCATTTTATGGTAATGTTCCCACGACACTCATAAAAAAAATGTGGTAATGTTCCCACTCTTTCCATAAATAAATATTTCTCGTTTTCATATCATCTTGTGCATTGTGATTAAATTTATTATTAATTCAAAATTTAATATGATTATATAATTTTATTTTGTATAAGTCCATAGTTTATTTATAATTTTATACTAGAACTTTTTACCTTATTATTAATTAAAAGTAGTTTTACAGGGGAATATTCCCATATAATCCCTTTGTAAAACCTTTTCATATTTTTATTATACACTATTTCTTTCGACAAGTAAACATTTCAATTTTACTTTTTTTACTACAGAATTATTTTTTTCTATCTTACTATCAAGCTCTTCTAAAATTATCTCTGCTGATTTTCTTCCAGCCGTTTTATAATGATAATGTACAGTTGTAAGTCTCGGTCTTATAACTCTAGAAATTTTAGAATCTCCCATTCCTACCACTGCTACATCATCCGGAACCTTATAATCGTTGTCTATTAGATACTCTATTGCACCTAAAGCTAAATTATCAGTTACAGCAACAATGGCTGTTGGAACATCTTCCCTCTCCATCATCTCTCTAGTTAATATATATCCACTCTTCTCATCAAAATCACCACTCTTAATGTTTTCATAATTTATCTCAATATTATTATTTTTTAATGTCTCTATATAAGCTTGCTTTCTATAAAGCCCAACAGCTTTATCCTCTTCATAAACTCCAATATATCCAATTTTTTTATGACCTTTTGCAATCAAATAATTAGTTATATCTTCTGTTGCTTGAAATTCATCAAAATATACAGATGGAAATTTTTCAATATCTTGTGCAACAACAACTATTGGAACCTCTAAATCTCTTATAACTTCTATATGCTTATCTGTTACCTTCGTTGCCATAAATATTATTCCATCAACTTGATTTGATTTAAATATATTAAGGTATTCTAATTCTTTTTCTATAGATAAATTTGTATTTGCTATCAAAATATCATATCCATTAGGAGACAAAACCTCTGTAATACCTTCAACTACTCTTGCCGGAGTTTCACTGCTTATTTTAGGAACTATTACCCCTATTAAGTTCGTCTTTTTAGTTCTCATACCTTTTGCTTGTCTTTGAGGTGTAAATCCTGTTTCTTCAAGTACTTTTTTTATTTTTTCTCTAGATTCAACGCTTACATATCCATTATTTAAATATCTAGATACTGTAGATTTTGAAACACCTGCTAATTTTGCAATATCAATTATGTTTAACGCCATTAGCTATCCTCCCTATATAATGAATATTTATAAATTATCTATTACATTTTAACATTCTTTAAGAATTTTATCACATTATTCTTAATATTCTTCAGTAATAATTATAAATAAAACTACTTCTGCTTTACTTTACTAAATTACCTATATAACTTTACCTAAGTAAACTTAATATTTAGATATATATTTATTATAGGAATATTTTCAAAATTATTCTTATATATTAAAATAATTGTTCTTTTTTGTTTGGTAAATAATTCTTTTATAAATTGATAATACTATAAATAGATCTTTTTGCTAAATGTACTTATATTACCTTAATTATATATGTATATTTGGTAATTGTTTATAATAATTAAGCTTATGTATTTTTACTTAAAGGAGTGATTTTATGCTTCCCATAGATAAAAACAATAAAGTCAAAGTTAGAAATAATATTTTAATGATAGGATATTACTTATTAGTAATTGGATTGTTTGCTTACTTCTTCTTTTGCATAGGTAAGATTCCTCCTAGTAACTATATTTCACAAAACAACATTTTAAGTAGTGTTGCTGCTAGCGCTGATATTGATAGCATTGAATCAAGAAATAACCTTTATACTAAAACTACTACCCCTGATGAAGAAGCTCTAACTAAGTTTATTTCATCAGCTTTTAATGAACGTAATAATAGCTTTTTAAACGGTAATGTATCAAGATTATACAATTATTATGGAACTTCAGAAGCCAATGGGAAATATTCATTAGAATATGAATTTAAGAGAATAGCTTACTTGAGAGATTGGTCAATAGAAAGATCTATAATTTTTACTTCTATTAGTTCATCTGTTATTATTAATAAAATAAATAGAAATGATAATAAAATAATAGTCAACTTAGATGAATACTATAATTTTAATTATCTTCATAATAAACAAGTAACTTCAAATAAATTTTCCTTTACTATCCCTCACATAATGACTATTTATTCTTATAATAATGAAGATGGTGAAGAAAACTTTATTATTGATAAAGATTATTATAGTGATATTTTCAATGATGATTTAAATGATTATGATTTCACACTAACCGAAACTTCTTTACCTTATACTAAAAGAATAAATCCTGATTATAATGTTTCTAGTAGTTTTAATAAAGATGATGTCATAAGATTTGATAAATCACTATTTACTGATCACAAAGCTATAATATCTGGATACGATTCAAATGGATATCCTTTAATAGATAGTAATTTATTTAATATAACCAATATGCCATTTGATTTAGGTTGGAAAGAGAAAAATATAAAATTATCATATTAATAAAAGGTTAGGCACTGCCTAACCTTTTATTAATATCTATTACTTGCTTTCATTTGACGTTCAATATCTCTCTTAGCTGCTTTTTCTAACATTGAATCTCTCTTATCGTAATTTTTCTTACCTTTACAAATCCCAAGAGCTACTTTAACTCTACCATTTTTAAGGTATAAAGATAACGGAACTAATGTATAACCATCTCGTGAAACTAATCCTGCTAATCTTCCTATTTGTTCTTTATGAAGTAAAAGCTTTCTTGCTCTTAAAGGATCAACATTAAATATATTACCTTGCTCATAAGGACTAATATGCATATTTAAGATAAATACTTCACCATTTCTTACATCTGCATAACAATCTTTTAAGTTACACTTTCCACCTCTAATAGATTTAACTTCTGTTCCTACTAACTCAATTCCTGCTTCAATTGTTTCTTCAACAAAATAATCATGACGAGCTTTTCTATTTTCAGCTAAAGAATTACTATTCTTAACTCTTGCCAATCTTCTCACCCACTTTTTACTTACACGTTTTTTCTTAATTATATCAAGAACTACCAATAATCACAATATATCTAGTTACCTCATGTAATTACGAAAAAAATAAATATTATTCGTTAAATTCCTCTTCTGGTTCAGTTGTAGTTTCTGTATTTTCTATTTCTTCAGGTTTTGTTCCAAATTCTTTTTTTACTTCAGCTATTATTGATGCTGTTTCTTCACTTGGTACAATTTCTTCAAGATTTTGTTCGCTATCTAAAATATCAAAGAAAACTTCTCTATTATCTATATCAACTCTAGAACATTTAACTTTTACAGAATCTCCAAGTCTATAAACTTTTTTATTTCTTTGACCTAATAACATTAAATGCTGCTCATCATAAACATAATAATCATCATCTAAGTCAGTAATATGAACAAGACCTTCTACTGTATTAGGAAGTTCAACAAATATTCCGAATGATGTAACTGAAGAAATAATTCCTTCGAATTCTTCTCCTATTCTATCCATCATATATTCAGCTTTCTTTAAATCATCAACTTCTCTTTCTGCCTCTTCAGCTAATCTTTCCATTTCAGATGATTGTTTAGCTGCTATATCTACTATTGGTGCTAGTTTAGTAGCTCTCTTTTCATCAATCTTACCATTTAAATATTCCTTAATTATTCTATGAATTTGTAAATCTGGATATCTTCTTATTGGTGAAGTAAAGTGGCAGTAATAAGTTGCTGCTAATCCAAAGTGGCTTGAACATTCTGGCGTATATTTTGCTTTCATCATACTTCTTAATAAAAGAGTACTTACTACAGTTTCTTCTTTCTTACCTTTTACCTTTTCTAATACCTCTTGAAGAATTCTTGGATGAATATCTTGAGTAACTTTCATTGTATAACCTAAGTTATATATAAAATCTCTAAATTTATCTAATTTTTCTTCATCTGGATTTTCGTGAACTCTATATACAAAAGGTAAATTAGTCCAGAACATGTGCTCTGCAATAGTTTCATTACAAACAAGCATAAACTCTTCAATTATTCTATTAGCAATTTCTCTTTCATATGGCTTTATATCAATTGGTTTACCATTTTCATTTAATATTATCTTAGATTCTTCAAAGTCAAAGTCTATAGCGCCTCTTTTCATTCTTTTTTCTCTAAGAATTAAACAAAGCTCTTCCATTGTTTTAAAATCATCAACTAAATAATCATACTTCTTAATAAGCTCTTCATCATGATCTCTTAATATCTTAGTTACATCAGTATAAGTCATTCTTTCTGAAGTTCTTATAACTGTTTCTGCTATTTCGTGCTCACAAACCTTCCCTTTACTATCAATAGTCATAAAGCAACTTAATGCCAATCTATCGACTTTAGGGTTAAGAGAACATATTCCATTTGAAAGCTTTTTAGGTAGCATAGGAATAACTCTATCTATTAAATAAACAGAAGTACCTCTTTTTAAAGCCTCTTTATCTAGTGGATTCTTTTCTCTAACATAATGAGTTACATCTGCTATATGAACCCCTAATTTATACTTACCATTATCTAATTTTTCAATAGATACAGCATCATCTAAATCCTTAGCATCTTCTCCATCTATTGTAACCATTCTAAGATTTCTTATATCTTTTCTTCTCTTAATTTCTTTTTCCTCTATTTCCTCAGATATACCTTCAGCATATGCTAGTACCTTAGGAGGGAATTCTTCTGGAAGCCCATGCTTTTTAATTATAGTTAAAATATCTAATCCTTTTTCACCTTTTTTACCTAGAACTTCCTTAACTATTCCTTCTGGACTTCTTCTTTTATCTGGCCATCTAGTTACTTCAACAATAACTACATCACCATGCGTTGCACCATTTTTGTCTTTTTTAGAAATAAAAATATCTTGATTTAATCTAGTATCCTCTGGAACAACAAATCCAAAATTTCTATTATCTTCATAAACACCAATTATTTTAGTATTTGCCCTTTCAAGTATTTCTATAACTTCCCCTTCTCTTTTCTTACCGTTGATATCATCTCTAGTAATTTGTACAAGAACTCTATCATTATTCATTGCACCATTAATAAATGAACTTGGTATAAAGACATCTCTTTCGCCTTCTTCTTCTGGTATTAAGAATCCAAATCCTTTTTTATGTGCTTGAAGTTTTCCTTTTATTAATCCTAGTCTTTCAGGCACTGCAAATTTATCTTTTTTAGTTCTAACAATTGAACCTTCTAATTCCATTACTTTTAAAGCTCTCTTAAAAGCTTTATATTCATCTGGATTAATATCAAAAACTGTAACCAATTCTTGAATATCCATCGGTCTATATGCTTCTTCTCTCATGAAGCTAAGTAGGGTTTCTTTTATTCCCATTTAATTTCCTCCGTCTAACTTATAATATCTCCATTTTTTTCTTATACACACTATTTATTATACTACCACATGTTTGTTTTTTTATTCAATACAGCGAATTAAATATCTTATACTATAATTTTATTCAATAATTTTATCTTTAAACATATTAAAAGCAAATTTACAACTTACTTTTTACATTAATAAAAGGAGTGTATCAAATTACTTATCGATACACTCCCTAAATATCTTAAACTAAATTTAATGCTATCGTATTTATTGCAAATAAAAGCATTGAAACTATTGTTACTTTAACTAGCATTGCTTCTTTTGTCTTTGATTTATTCTTAGTGAAGAACGTTTCACTTTTGCTACCTTGAATTAACCCGCTTAAAGCATCAGCTTTACTTTTTTGCATTAATATTGAAATAACAACTATTAATCCTAAAACCGCTTCTAAAACAAATAAAAAAGTTTTCACGGTTACACCTCCCATATTGTACTTTTCGTGCATATTCATATACTTCATCATAACATAATATATACTATATATCAAGATTATTTACAAATAGCCCCATTATTAAACATATTTACTTACTTATTGCTATTTTATCGTTTAAAGTCATATTATTCATATACTTTTCTTTTAAATTCTTCTTAAATATCCCTATGAATAATACTACGATACCACTAATTATTACAAATAAATAAAAACTAATTCCTCTGCTTAATAACATAGCTGAGCTTAACGTACTTACTGGAAAAAGTGTCTTAAATAGTGTTAAAAAACTACTTTCGCTACTCCCAACAGAACCTGGAAGAGGTATTGCTGATACTGATATAAACAATATAGATTGCAAAGAAAAAACAGTCAAAAATGAATATGTTGATAAGTTAAAAGCTTTATATACAAAGAAGGTAATACTGTAATTGAAACATATTTGTGCAAATGTTGTTAAAATTACTTTTACAATAACCATCTTATTTTCCTTAATAAATTTAGCTCCTTCTTGATATTGATTAATTTCCTCATCAATGTTCTTAATTAACTTATTTAAATTTATAAATTTAACCCTACTTACTAACTTAAAAATTAATTCTATCGTCTTTGATATAAACTTTTTTGAAAATATAGCTAAAACTATAAATAGAAATACTATAGTGTTAGATATAATTCCTACCCAGATTAAAACCTTAATTGCTGGATTTAAAGTTATAATAAATTTATAATTTCCTATGAACGCTAGTAATGCAATAACTATAGTAACAAATTGGAAACTAGCCAACTCTACTAACAATACAAGTGATGAATGTGAAATATCAACATTATCTTTCTTCATATAATAAATTTGCATTGGTTGTCCACCCGAAGCAGATGGAGTTATTGAACTAAAGAAAAAACCTACAAATGCATATTTTAATCCATTAACAATACTTATATCATATGAAAGTAATCTTAACATACGTCTTATATTAATAGCTTCGCAACATATAAAAAGAAACATAAATAAAATTCCTACATATATATATGTTAAATTTACAGACTTTAATGTTTCAACTATATTATTTAAACTATTATCTTTAAAAACTACAAAAAAAGTAACGCCTATAAGTGCAATAAAAAGCAAACTGCTTTTTAAAATCTTTTTTAAACTCATACTATTCATAAAGTTCTCCTACATTTAAAAACTTAAACCCTTCTTCTAACCATATTGGTATTGTTTTATCTAATGCTACTATTGTTCTTGCTGGAGCCCCATTGCTACCTCTTCCATCATGAAGGCAAATAACATTTTTATTTTTTGACTCTTTCAATAATCGTCTTGAAATTTCATCAGCAGTTATATCTGATTTCCAATCGCCAATAATCACATCCCAAAGAACTAATTTAAAATCATATTTTCTTATATTAAATAATGTCATTAAATTCAAATGCCCCCATGGTGGTCTAAAAGATTTAATATCTATATCTAATTCTTTCATTATCTTTGAACTTTCCTTAAAATCCTTATTAGTATATAAAGGTCCCTTTATTAAGGCATTTTTATGCTCAAAGGAATGTAATCCAATAGTATGTCCTTCTTCTTTCATACGATTAATTATTTCACTATTTTTCTCTGCAAAGCTTGCTACACAAAAAAATGTAGCTTTTATATCATATTTTTTAAGTAAATCTAATAATTGTTTTGTATAATTTTCATCTGGTCCATCATCAAAGGTTAATGCTAAATATTTTTCTTCATTAATATTTTTAATTATCGGTGTGCCCTTAATCTTAAAATAAAAAGTTGGAATAACACTATATGATAATATTAAAAATAGTATTACAACTATAATTCCCATGATTATGCCCCCTTCATAAATTTATCTAAAACATTTATAATTTCATTTTGATTAATTCTGCTTTTTATATTTTTCATATTATTTTTCATCTTCGTAATTTCATCATCATCATTAATAAGATTTAAAATATCTGAAACTATATCAAAATCCTTGTCTCTAATTACTTTTCCTATTTTTTCTTTTTCTATAAACTTTGAGTTCTTAATTTCTTGAACTAAAAATGGATTTATAACATACATTGGAACTTCACTATAAATTGCTTCAAATAAAGTTATTCCCCCTGATTTTGAAATTATTAAATCTGAATTTTTCATATATTTGCTTACTTCTTCCGTATATCCTATAACCTTAATATTTTTATATTTGTCTCTAAGGTATTCATACATACTTTTATTATTTCCTGTTATAATTGTTGTTTTTATATCTTTTACATTATTAAGTACTTCAAACAATTCATCATTTACTGATATTAATCCTAATCCTCCGCCCATAATAAGAACTTCTTTTTTCTTATTATTTTTGTTTAAATCCATATCAATTTCTCTAAATTGTTTTCTCACTGGAATTCCAGTTATAATTATTTTTTCTTCACTAATACCTTTATTAACTAAACTACCTTTTATTTTTTCATCTCCAACAAAATAATAATTTGTATTTTTATGAATCCACTCACTATGACTTGATATATCAGTAATAAATGTTAGTAATGGTACATTAGATTTTTTTATTGATTTATATTTTGAAATATATTGAGAGCTTATTGGCAAAGTTGAAATAACAACTTCTGGATTATATTTATCAAATAATTTATCCAATTTTTTAATAAATAAATAATTAAATGTCTTTATATTCCGCTCTTCATTATTAGTATTTATAAAATTATAAAGGTTAGCCCATTTACTAACTAAAGTATCAAAACTTTTATAAACATAACTACTTATGGCTGGAAATGAATAATCTATAATATCAATTATTTTTATATTTACATTGATATCTTTATAATTTTCTTCTATTTCTTGCTTTATCGCCTCCGCCGCTGAATAATGCCCCATTCCAAATTTTCCTGTTAAAATTAATATATTCATACCTTATCCCCCAACCTTCTTACTATATTCACATTATAAAATTTAAATATTAAGAATTTACAAACCTAAATCTTAATATTTGCTTACGTAAATCTACTTATTTATTAAAATTTTATTAACATTTTAAAAACAGTTTATTTTAACTTTTCTTACAATATTAATTTTATAAAAATATGAAAGCTTGCAACATCGATTAATATTGCATTATAATTACATTTTCGTAAGAAATGAAAAAAGGCCGTACACCTAAGTGCACAGACCTTCTTGAGGAAAATTTATAAAAATGTATCGTTTAAGCTTAATTAAAGGAAACTCGACTCCCTTCAGTCGCTGAGTACACTAAAGTGTACTTTCAACTAGCCAAATTAAAATTTGGAGCTTCAAGCAAGTTCGATTAACTAAATCGAAGATTTAGAACCTTACTTATATTCTACATCATCACCGTCAACTAATTCTGAATTTTCTTTTATATATTTAACTAACTCATCAACTTGAGCATATGCTACTGCAACATAAGTATCTGCTGCTCCGTAGTAAATTGCTATTCTTCCTGTTTCAGGATCTTGAAGTGTTGCACATGGGAATGCTACATTTGGAACGAATCCTGTTGTTTCATATTCTTTTTCAGGAGTTAGTAGGTAATCTCTTGTTCTATATAGAACTTTTGAAGGATTTTCTTTATCTAATATAGCAGCACCCATGCTGTATACAAATCCATTACAAGTTCCAGAAACACCATGATAGAACATTAACCATCCTTCAGATGTTTCAATTGGTGTAGCACCACTACCTATTTTAGTTCCTTGCCACCAACCTTGGCCACCTTTTGTCATAACTCTTCTGTGTCTTCCCCAGTGAACTAAATCTGGACTTTCACTTAAGAATATATCTCCAAATGGAGTATGTCCACTATCACTTGGTCTGCTTAATAATAAGAATTTATCATTAACCTTTCTTGGGAATAAAACACCATTTCTGTTAAATGGAATAAATGGATTTTCAAGTCTTACAAATGTCTTGAAATCTTTTGTCATTCCTAATCCTAATGCTGCTCCACCAAAGTCACAACACCAAACAATATAATAAGTATCTTCTATCTTAACTAATCTTGGGTCATAAGCATAACTTGGTTGATAATCATTTCCTTGTTCATCTACCCAATGAATTTCTTCATCTTCTATATCCCAATTTAAAGCATCTGTACTTCTTCCTAAATGTAATTGTGGTCTACCATTTTTATGATCTGCTCTGAATACACCTATAAATCCATCTTCATATGGAAGTACTGCACTATTAAATATTCTTGCACTCTTCTTTGTTGGATTCCAATCAATTATAGGATTATTATCATGTCTCCAAACAACTCCATCAAATCCTTCTGGTTTTTCTTGCCATGGCATGTTTTTTACTGCATCACCGTAAATCTTAACTTTTTCCATAATACCCTCCATCTTATATCTAAAAATATAAAGTTATTTACTATTTTTCTTAATACAAAGTATCTGAGTTTAATAATTTACTTAACAAAAAATATTTCTTCAAAAACCTTGTTAACAATTACATACTTAATTTACTATGTATTAAATTTAATTTCTATACATTTACTACTTTATCTTTGTTTTTGTATATATATCTGTAAAAATGTTTGAAAAGTATAAAAAATTTTAATTTAATAATAAAAATTTACTTTTACATTATTTATACTAGATAATTAATTCCAAATTTCTTCTCCAAAGCTTTCTATAAATCCAGTCAATTCCTCTGCCATCTCTTCTGCCTCAGGAATTCTTAAATGTCCTGGTGTTCCTATACCATTTCTTTTAAACTTAAATCTAACAATTTTTTCATCATTAATATCTTTTGTCATTTCATCTAACGCAGTATCCCAACCTTCGTTATGACATAATAAAGTTGTAATAACAACAACTAGTGCATTAGAATATTTGCTTCTTAAATCAAGAATAATTTCTTTATATTTAGATTTCCAATGTTCCCTTTTTTCCATATCATCATTAATATAGTCAACTGGATGTGAATCATTTTGACCTAAAGCCATAATAACTACATGTGGAGTATATCTATTAAAATCCCACTTATTACACTCTCCAAGCTCTGCACTATATCTTAATTTATCGTAAGTAGATTCTAATCCTCTATAACCTAAGCTTGGATTGAAATATCCTGTGCCATCTAATACTGCAATTCCACCTTGAGCATTATTATTAATCTCAGCCCCTAAATTTCTTGCAGTCATCATAGAATAAGAATACCATGCATTAGAATATATTCCTTCATGCCCTTCTGGATCAACCTTCCCAACATAATCAATAGCTTCAGAAACCTCACCTGCTGATACAGAATCACCAAAACATTCTATTCTTCTATTACTTTTAGCCTCTGGCTTTTCTAAATGGCATCCTTTTTCTAGCACCACACCATAAAAATCAAAATAATGAGCAGCATCTGACCTCTTAAATAAAATTAAATCATGAAGCCCTTCACTTAATTCATCAGCAATATCTAAAACAATATCCTTATCATGTTCTTCTATAACAGCTTTACCTGTTATATTTCCATCTATGATAAACCCAATAGCATTCTCATAGCATGCATGTATATTTTTAATAGCAACTTTAATACTTGTCCCAGTAAATTTTGTCTTAATCATACTTCCAGCATAAATAATTGTTGGTGATTTAGGGTTTTCAAAGTCCACTCTTCCCATATATTGATAATTTGAATTATCTGCTTCTATTAATATATATTTTTCTTTATCTAACTCATTTAAGTACATAATTATCCTCCTAAGAAACTAAAAATCCCATTATATTTACTTCAACTGGTTTATCCTCATTTATTACTCTTATTTCAATTTCATGTTTTGTATTTAATGATTTTTCTACTAAAACCTGCGTTGCAGAATAATCTCCCCATCCTTTTCCAAAAAATGTATCTACCGTAATTACATTATTACCATCAACTTTTATTTCTAACTTTCCTGCCGTATCTTTTATAGACTTCTTAAAAAGTAAAAATATATTATTACCTTCTATTGAAGCTTTTAATAAAGCTTCTTTTCCCTGTGTAGAATCAAACTTCCATCCATTTTTAAATACTTGAAAACCTTCATTATCTAAATTAAATCCAGATACCTCTTTACATATTAAATTATTATTATTTAATATTTTACCATTTATATAATCTTCTCCAAACAACGGTTCTCCAAGCTCTATTTTATTAACTTTTAACTCTTCCAAATTGTTATATATATTTTTCATGAAATCTATTAATAATTCTGATATTATAAAATGTCCATAATCATTTGGGTGAACTTCATCACTTCCAACTTCATCCCATTTTAATCTATTTTCAATCATTTCAGTATAAACAGTATTTCTAAAGCTTATCATTGGTAAATTATATTTTCTTCCTATTTCTATTTGTTGGTCTTGTACATTACTACCATCAAAATTTGTCATAAACACTTCTACTATTGCTGGTGGATTTTCCATTGATAATATTCTTCTTACTAAACTCTCATATGCTTTTTTATCATAAATTATATTCTTATCATTAACTGCAAAATCGATAAATACTATATCAGGATTATAAGATAATACTTGATTTTCAACTCTATGAACTCCTATTACCGAACCTGTTGCCCCTACTCCTGCATTTATATATTTTACGTTTATATCACTAAATGTATTTTTAAACCATCTATAAGTTCTACTTGCATAGCATTGTTCAAAATTACTTGCATTACATCCTTGTGTTATTGATCCACCTAAGAATGCTACTGTAATATCTTGTCCACTCTTAGCTTTCTTAATTACTTGTACAATTCTTGCAATATCCCCCTTACTTACTAAAGAGTTTTTAATCATTTCATCAGTTATTTTAAACCCCATAATACGCCTCCTATATCTGCTATATTAAAATCAATATTTAAAATTAGTTTATATTTCTCACATTATAATTTTATACTTTTTTGATATATATAATTATATATCTTAAAAATTTACTATAAATCTGAAAAATAGTTTTATTCATCAAATAATTCATAAAAAAATCATGTTTGTTTTAACATGGTTTTTAATGCTTAATATTTTAATTATCTATGATACCAAAAGTCCCATTACTCTTACTTCCACAGGTTTTTCTTCATCAACTACTCTTATCTCTACTTTATGTTTTCCTATTTCTAAATCATTTACTAATATCCTAGTCTCTGCATACTCTCCCCAACCACCTTTAAAGTAAGTATTTACTAACATAGCTTTAGTTCCATCAACCTTAACGTGTAGTTTACCTGCAGTTTTTTTAATTGATTTTTTATACAATAAAAATATATTTTTCCCTTCCACTTCAAATATTAAGGTTGCTTTCCCCCCATTATCTGAAATATACCTCCATCCCTCTTTAAATACTTGAAAACCTTCATTATCTTCCAAGAAATCATTAACATAACTTACTTGTAAATTCTTATTATTTAATATTTTACCACTTATATATTTATCTCCATACAATGGAGCACCTAATTCTACTTTATCCTTACCTTGTCCATCTAAATTATTTATAATATTATTTATAAAATCTATTAATAATTCTGCAATTATAAAGTGTCCATAATCATTAGGGTGAATTTCATCATCAGAAACTTGATTCCATTCTAATTTATTAGCCTTAATTTCTTGATAAATTGCATTCCTAAAACTAACCATGGGTAAATTATATCTTTTTCCTATTTCTATTTGCTGCTCTTGAACATTATTAAAATTGCAATCACTCATAAATATTTCTATAAGCGCTGGATTTTTTTTTACTGATAATATTCTCCTAATTAAACTCTCATATCCTATCTTATCCCACATACTTTCTGTATCGTTTACAGCAAAATCTATAAATATAATATCTGGATTTTTAGATAATACCTCCTTTTGAACTCTATGAACACCTATTATTGAACCTGTAGCTCCTCCACCTGCATTTATATAATTAATATTTATGTTTTTAAATTTTTCTTTAAACCAAGAATAAACCCTACTTGCATAACACTTTTCAAAACTTGTTGCATTACATCCTTCAGTTATGGACCCACCTAAAAATGCTATACTTATATCTTGACCGCTATTAGCTTTTCTAATAACTTCTACTATTCTAGCTACATCTCCTTTATTCACTAATGAATTTTTTATCATTTCTTTAGTAATAGTAAAATTCATTCACATCTACCTCCATCTTAACAGATAGCTTACTATTTAGCTTAGAGTAATCTAAACTAATCAAACTCATAGGTTTTCAGTAGTATAAGTATAACTTTCTTTCTTCATACAATAATTATAAAATACCCTTTACCTTAAAAATACCTAATAAATCTTAATAAAAGTATGTAAATTTTTATAATTAATTTGTATATTTATAATACAAAAGTCGTACTCTTAAAAAGTACGACCTTATACCGCAACTTATTTATTATTCTTTAATGTTGAAGAATGCTTTTTTACCTCTAAATTCTGCAACATCATCAAGTTCTTCAGAAATTCTAATTAATTGATTATACTTAGCAACTCTTTCAGATCTTGCAGGAGCACCAGTTTTAATTTGACCAGCATTTACAGCAACAACTAAATCTGCAATAGTAGTGTCTTCAGTTTCACCACTTCTATGAGAAATAACTGCTGTATATCCAGCTCTATTAGCCATTTCTATAGCATTTAAAGTTTCTGTTAAAGTACCTATTTGATTTAACTTAATAAGAATTGAATTAGCAACACCTTTCTTAATTCCCTCTTCTAATCTTTGAGTATTAGTAACAAATAAATCATCACCAACTAATTGAACTTTCTTACCTAATCTATCAGTAAGTAGCTTCCAACCTTCCCAATCTTCTTCGGCCATTCCATCTTCAATAGATATAATAGGATACTTATTTACCCAATCTTCAAAGAAATCAACCATTTCTGATGCAGTTAAAGTTTTACCTTCATTTTCTAGCACATACTTACCATCTTTATAATATTCAGATGATGCAGCATCTATAGCTATAAATATATCTTTTCCTGGTTCATATCCAGCTTTCTTGATAGCTTCTAAAATTACTTCAATAGCTTCTGCATTACTCTTTAAGTTTGGTGCAAATCCACCTTCATCACCAACACCAGTAGAATATCCTTTATCATTTAAAGTTTTCTTTAATGCATGATAAACTTCTGCACAAGCTTGAACTGCTTTATCAAAATTATCAAATCCAACTGGCATAACCATAAATTCTTGAAGGTCAACCGAATTGTCTGCATGTGAACCACCATTAATAATATTCATCATTGGAACTGGCAGTACCTTTGCATTTACTCCTCCAACATATTGATATAAAGGTAATCCTAAATAATTAGCAGCTGCTTGTGCTACTGCTAATGAAACTCCTAATATAGCATTAGCTCCTAAGTTTCCCTTATTATTTGATCCATCAAGTTCTATTAGCATTTTATCAATGTATGTTTGATCAAATACATTACATCCTATCAATTCTTCTGCTATTGTATCATTAACATTTTCAACAGCTTTTAAAACACCTTTTCCCATGTAATAATCTTTTTTACCATCCCTTAATTCAACTGCTTCATAAATTCCAGTTGATGCTCCTGATGGAACTGCTGCTCTACCCATTGTTCCATCTTCTAGATAAACTTCAACTTCAACTGTTGGAAAACATCTTGAATCTAATATTTGTCTTGCAACAACGTCTACAATCTCAACAAAATTTTTCATTTCAAATCCTCCTTATTTTTAGAAATAAATGAAATTTTTATTTTCTTCTAAAATATCTACCTAATTATTTTTTACAGTGAAAAGAAATAATATTCAACTAAATCACTTTTTCTATAAAAAATACACCTCTAGATAAAGTTCATATAACGAACTTTACCTAGAGGTGATTATATAATTACATTGGGTAGCTTTTAATTACTTCAATATTTCCTTTTACAACATATTTTCCTAAAGTAGCTGGAATTAAATAACTATCTCCCATTTTGATTTCTTCTGAGAAACCTTCTCCCTCTATAATCCCATTACCTTCTACAAATGTTAAAATAAAGAACTTTTCTTCATTGCTACAATCGCTCCATTGATTTTCAACATTAATTTTTTGCATTCCAAAATATTCATTTTCACAGAAATCAACTTTTGAGAATCCATCAAATTTAACAACTTCGTTATTAGATAAATTTGCTGCTTCTAAATCAAAGTTAATTACATCAAGAGATTTTTCAACATGAATTTCTCTTGGTCTTCCATAGTCATAAACTCTATATGTTACATCTGAATTTTGTTGAATTTCAGCAATTATTAACCCTTCACAAATAGCATGAACTAATCCACTATTAATTAAGAAACAATCACCCTTTTTAACATCAATAACATTTAAGTAATCTTCACATTTTCCTTCTTCAATTGCTTTAGCAAATACAGCTTTATCGCAATTTTTTGTCCCAACAATTAATTTAGCTCCTGGTTTTGCTGCTACAACATACCAAGCTTCTGTTTTACCAAATTCATTTTCAACTCTCTTAGCATATTCATCACCAGGGTGAACTTGTACAGAAAGTTTTTCTCTTGAGTTAATTAATTTAACTAATAGAGGGAATTTTTCTGTGCTAACCTTAGTACCAACTAATGAATGTCCAAACTCTTCAATTATTTCAGTAAATGATTTTCCTTTTAATTCACCATTTGCAACTATTCCTGTTCCATTTGGATGGCAAGCTATATCCCAACTTTCACCAATATCCCCCTCTGGTAAATTTGTTCTGAACTCTTCTAAATCTCTTCCACCCCATATTTTATCATAATAAATATTCTCAAATCTTATTGGATACATCTCTTTACTCTCCTTTTATATAAAATTTACATTATAAACATAATATTTAAAATTTATTATTTTAATTCACTTATAGCTAATGCAGCAGCTCCTAAAACACCAGATTTTCCTTCTAAATTTGATTTTTCAATCTTACAGTTCTCTGCTATTATATCTAAACATCTACTATTAACAACTTCTCTCACTTTTTCAATTACAATATCTCCACCATTAATAACTCCACCACCTAGGACTACCATATCTGGATCTAATGTGTTCATTACATTAGAAACTACTAATCCTAAATATGATAATAATTCGTTTAAGATATCATTAGCAACATAATCACCTTTAGCTGCTTCTATAAATACTTCCTTAGCACTTACATTTTCATAATCTTTAAGTGATGTTTTTACATTACTATTAACAGCTTCTACTGATCTCTTCATTATAGCTGTTCCTGAAGACATTCTTTCTGAGCATCCTTTATTGCCACATCCACATCTTTGTCCATTTTCAGAAACAGTAGTATGTCCTACTTCTAGTGCATTTGAAGTGCTTCCTCTATATATTTTCCCGTTTAATATAGCTCCGCCACCAATTCCAGTACTTACAGTTACGTAAACCATATTTTCTGTACCTTTACCAACTCCAAACATATACTCAGCTAGAGTTGCAGCATTAGCATCATTATCTAAGAAAGTTGGAAGTTCATATGTGTTTTTCAATTCCTCAACTATATTATAATTTTTAAAAGGTAAATTTGGAGGTGCTACTATTAACCCCTTTTTTACATCAAGAGGACCTGGTGATCCAATTCCTATTGCTTTTATGTTATTTTTATCTATTCCATTTATAACATAATTTATAGTAGATTTAATATTGTTTACTATTGTTTCAACACCTTTATCAGCTTCAGTGCCAACAATTTTTTCGTTTACCATATTTCCATCTAAATCAACTAATGCTGTATAAATTTTTGTTCCACCTAAGTCTACAGCAACAACGTATTCTTTACTCATATTATTTTATCCCTTCTACTTTTTAAAAATCTATTATAGGGAAAGATACTTAAAATCTTCCCCTATAATATTTACTATTATTTAAAATTAAAATCCGTTATTTTGGGCTACTTCTTTAATCCATCTACCTGATTTTTTAATTGTCTTCTTTTGTGTTGCTAAATCTACAGCTATAAATCCATATCTATTTTTATATGCATTTGACCAAGACCAACAATCAATTGGAGTCCATGAATGATATCCAAAACAATTAGATCCATCTACAATACCTTTATGTAAGTATTGTAAATGCTCTTCAAAGAATTCAATTCTATAATCATCTTGAATTGCACCATTTTCATCTATATATTTTTCTTCACCTTCAACACCCATTCCATTTTCAGAAATGTACCAAGGAATATTATTGTAATTATTCTTTATATTCATAGCTATATCATACATAGCTTGTGGATATATTTCCCATCCTCTATAAGGATTCATTCTCTTTCCTGGCATATCATAATAATCAAAATGCTTATCCGGTAACCAACCCTTTGAGTTATCAAATTCACTTTCCTTAGCTTGTATTCTTCTTGGTTGATAATAGTTAACCCCTAAGAAATCAATAGTGTTTTCAGATATTATTTTCATTTCTTCTTCTGTAGCTTCCCACATAACTCCATTTTCTTTTAATAATTCAACTAATGATTCTGGGAAGTGTCCTTTTACAGCTGGATCTAAGAAAGAATTATTGAATATATCATCTGCAATTTTAGCAGCTTTTAAATCTTCTTCACTATTACTTCTTGGATATGCTGGAGTTAAGTTTAGAACTATACCAATTTTCCCACCATCTTTATCACATCCAAGTTCTCTAAACTTATTGATTACCTTTGCAGACGCAAGATTTAAATTAAATAAAACTTGCATAGCCTTTTTACCATCAACTAATTTTGGATAATGGAATTGATATAAATATTCTCCCTCAACAACAACTATTGGTTCATTGAAAGTTGTCCAATACTTAACTCTATCACCAAATAATTTAAATGCTGTTTCAGCAAATTTTATGAATAAATCAACAACATGTTTTGATTCCCATCCACCATATTTATTATATAACTCAACCGGGATATCAAAATGATGTAAATTCATTACTGGAATCATTCCATTTTTTATTGTTTCATCTATAACATCATTATAAAATCTTATTGCATCTTCATCTGGCTCTCCTGTTTCTAAATCCTTTACAAGTCTAGTCCATTGAATTGATGTTCTAAAACTGTTTAACCCTATTTCTTTTAACATTGCTAAATCTTCTTTATAGCTATTATAGAAATTAGATGTAACTGATGGTCCTACTCTATCAAAAAATGCTTCTGGCTCTACTTCATACCAGTAATCAAATACACTTTTATGTGGTTTATTAAAATCACCTTCTGATTGTGGTCCTGATGTAGCTGAGCCCCACCAAAAATCCTTCGGAAATATATACTTCTTGTCCATTTCTTTTCCCCCTTAGAGTTTCATTATTCAAAATTTATTTTATTTTTAATATTTAAGCCGTTTTACACTTATATTATATATTTTCTTTTTTAATACGTCTATACTTTTATAAAACAAGTTATATCTTTTATTTTTTTAGTATCTCCTTTTACTTCCATATTAAAAGTTAATCCAGCTTATTATCAGTATTTAATGATGTTTTTTCATTTATAAACTTTATAAAAAAAAATAAAAGATGCTTAATTAGCATTTATTTTGCTAATTAAGCATCTTTTATTTAAATTATTATATTACTGTAATTGATTTAAATTCAAATTTATCATATCTATGTCTAGAAAATGAATATTCAAATACTTTTCCATTATCTAAATATGCAACTCTTTCAACTTCTAAAATTGGCTCATCTTTTTCTAAATTTAAATATTTTCTATCTAACTCATCACTTTTCATAGCTCTCACAGTTGAATGAGCACTTTGAATATTTAAACCTAGTTTATCTTTAATATATCCATATATAGATTTTTTTACATCTGCTAATTTCATCCCTGGAATAAGATTTAATGGGATGTATGTTTTTTCAATAACTACAGCTTTATCATCTACATATCTTACCCTATGTACAAAATAAATAAATTCATCTTCTTCAATTTTTAATATATCAGCAATTTCCTTTGTTGCATTAATAATCTTAAATTCTAAAACTTTACTAGTAACTTTATGACCTATACTAGTAGTTGTTAATCCTGAAAATTGTTTTTTTTCTATAATCCTTTGAATTTCTTTTTCAGTTATATCTTTTACAAAAGTTCCAGAACCTCTTCTTTTTATTATTAAACCATCATTAACTAATAGATCTAAAGCTTTTTTAACTGTCATTTTACTTACATTATATTTTTCGCATAATTCTTTTTCAAAAGGAAGTTGTTCATTAGGTTTATATTTTTCACTTAATATGTCTTCCTTTATATCAAAAGCTATTTTTTCATATTTTAACATTTCTAAAAACTCGCTTTCAAATTTAATTTCTTATACACTATTCTACTAATTATTTATATTTTATACAAGTTAAATAAAATATATTTTTTATTATAAAATGTAATGCTTTGTAGTATAATAAGTATATACTTTTTAGGAGGTTATATTATGGAAAACAATATGGAATTAATATCATTTGAATTAATAAGTAATGTGGGAGAAGCAAAATCTTTGCTAATGGAAGCTTTAGTACTAGCTAGAGAAGAAAAGTTTGATGAAGCTGATGCTAAAGTTGCTACAGCGGGAGAATTTTTATCAAAAGCTCATCATAGTCATTTTGGATTAGTTCAACAAGAAGCTAATGGTGAACAATTACCTTTCTCACTAATTTTAATGCATGCAGAAGATCAATTAATGACAACTGAAACTTTAAAAATGTTAGTAGAAGAACTTATTTTGACACACAAAAAATATTCTAAATAAATTATTCTTTAAACTAGCTTTTATGGCTAGTTTATTTTTTTATGTATATAAAAAAAGCTAAAGTTAATAACTCTTACAATTTTAATCTACATATATTTTTTTACAAGAAAAAGGGGCTTAATAATTAATAGCCCCTTAATTTTATATCCTAATTTTCTTAAAATATTGATCTATTTTTTTATTCCATTCTTGTGCTGTTTTTTTATCAATACTATATATCCCACTTAAAAATATTTCCAAACAATCTATTCCTTCAAGCCCTTTCATTAAATGCCTTGGATAATCAACCTTTCTTTTATAGCATTGTTTTGGGTCTATTACCTTTACTCTTTCATTTTCATTTACATATATATCTCTACATCTCGCATCAAGCTTTGTAAACTTTAAAGCTTTAAATTCATTAATTAATCTATACAAATTATAGATTAATTGCTGACTTAATCCATTTTCTTGAATGTAGTGGTCAAGCCTTTTACCATTTACCATTTCTCTTAATATATAATACTCCCCATTTTTATATATCCTAGGAAAATACTTAGACTTTTTGACTTTATATAATATATCTGCTTCGCTTTTACAAATATTTTTATCAGTAAATATTTTTATTGCTTTATTTCCTGGCACTTCATAAACAATACCATTATGACCTTCACCTAATAACTTAGCATCTTTAAATAGACTTTCTAACTCTTTATCAAAGTCTGCTGAATATGCATATGTCCTAGCCATTGTCCCCTACCCTTTATTAATATTTATACTATTATATTAATTAGTGTATGCATTTATAACAACTATTGCTAGTTACGTATTTTCACCTTTCAAATTTATAACGAAATAAATAATAAGTAAAAATAATTAAATAAAATTTTCAATTTTATTTTTCATTATCCATTACTATTTATATATTCATATTTAACTTATTACAGAAATAAAGGCAACTCCATTTCTGTAATCGCCTTTATTTTTGTTAGATATATTATTTTTCATTCTTTAGCAGCTCTTCATTTTTGTTTATAAGCTCCTGTCTTTGTGCTGTACAAAGAAGTGCTCTATAAGGATCTGCTGGTGTATTGAATGTATAATCTATTAATTTATCTACTGTAGTTGTAGCAACATGTAATCTAGTATCACTTGATGCATAGTAGATATTTACATTATTATTTTCATCAACTGTAAGTCCATTACAGAAGATTACGTTAGAAACATCGCCAACTCTTTCATCATCATAAGGAGCAATAAAATGACCTCCTGGTAATGCAATAATCTTTGTTGGATCTTCTAAATCTGTTGCAAAAGTATAAAGAACATATCTTAATCCTGCAGCAGTATTTCTAACGCCATGTCCTACATGTATCCATCCCTTTTCAGTTTTAATTGGAGCTGGGCCTTGTCCATTTTTCACTTCATAAACTGTATGATATTTCTTCTCATGCATTATTTTTTCTTCACTAACAACAGGATTAGTCATATCATCACAATATCCGTAAGCAATTCCTCCACCTGATCCTGTAGAAATAAATCCATCTTGTGGTCTAGTGTATAAAAGGTATTTACCATTTACGAATTCTGGATGTAATACAACATTTCTTTGTTGTGGAGATGGAGTTTTTATATCTGGTAATCTTGTCCAAGTTTTTAAATCAGTAGTTCTTACTAAACCTGCTTGGGCCACTGCTGAAGATGTATCTCCTGGTTCTGCATCTGGATCTTTCCTTTCAGAACAGTAAATTCCATAGATATACCCATCTTCATGTTTAACAAGTCTCATATCATAAATATTAGTTTCTTCTTTACAGGTATCTTCCCATTGTATTAATGATTCAAATCTAAAATTGTCTAAACCATTTTCACTTGATGCTAATGCAAAAATAGATTTTCTATCTAAACCTTCAGTTCTTACAACTAAATAATATCTTCCATTTAAATAAATAGCTCCTGCATTTAAAGTTGCATTTACTCCTAATCTTTCCATGAAGTAAGGGTTAGTTTCTTTATTTAAATCAAATCTCCATTCAACTGGTACATGATGTCTAGTTATTACTGGATATTTATATCTATCATAAACACCGTTATACCAAGTTGTATCTATTTCATTTTTTCTTGTTATTAATTTTTCTTGTTCTTCCTTTAATGCATAATATTTTTCATGTATCATTTCTTATTCTCCTATTCTCTTCATAAATTCTAAACAAAATCTTCCATTGTGATAAGGTGTTTTCCAAGGTTCAATAACACTTCTTTCAGTTGGCTTACCATTTGGTTCTATAGACCAATACCATTCTCCACCTTCTCTTGGATCAACCATATTTTTCATAGTATATGTCATTAAATTATTAACTATATTTAAGAATGATTCATCATGAGTTCTTTCATAAGCATTTAAATATCCTACCATAGCTTCAACTTGAACCCACCAAACTCTTGTATAATCTTTAACTCCATTTTCTGATTCATTAATTAAAGAACCATCCTCTTGAATTTGTGCTTTAATGTTATAAGCTATGTCAATTATCATTTTTTCAATAGATTCATCTTTTAAATTTAATGCCTTATAAGCATCATCTATAAGCCAGCTTGCCTCAATATCATGACCATATGATTTAACATCAATAATTGTATTCCATTCACTATCAAAGAATATCTTTAATAGGTGTTGCTCTTTATCATAAATTTTATTATAGAAAGTATATATAAGTTCCTTTAATCGCTCACCTACAACTCTATTATTAGTTACAGAATAAAGATTAGTATAACCCTCTAAAACATGTAAATGTGTATTAGTTGTAATTTCAGCGATGACACCATTTTCACTTAACATTTCATTTGGAGTTATATTCCACTCTCTATCAAACTCTTCTAAATACGCTGAATTTTCTTTGTTGAACCCAATATTTTCAACTAATGAGAATAAATTCATTGCTAAATCTAAGGCTTGTTTATCTTTTGTTGCTTTATAATATTCACTTAACGCATATATAGCAAATGATTGACAATATACATGTTTTCTAGTGTCTATAGGATTTCCTAAGTAATCAACCATCCAATACACACCTTTGAATTCTTTATCTATTAATTTATCTCTTAAAAATTCGTAAGCATGTGTTGCAGCTTTTTTATATTCTTCATTTTTTGTTGCACAATAAGCCGCTGAGAAGAACCATAATATTCTTGATGTTTGAATTCCACCTTTTTCACTTGTCTTATTAACTTTAAGATCATAAGTTACTTCTCCGTAGAATCCACCATTTTCATTATCAATTAACTTAAGCCAAAATGGTCCTAAATTATTTAATAATTCTTCTTCTGCCTTCTTCCTTAAATCGTAAATCATTTAAATATCCTCCACTTCCTATATATTAATTTCGAAATAATTTTCTTTCAAAATAAACTCACTATATAGTGGGTTACACAATTATAATATGTTAACATTTTCATCTATTCAATTAATCTATATTAAAATCTTATTAATTGCTAATTTTTAATAATATTTGTATGTTTTTTATTTTTTATAAATGATAAATTACAATATCAAGTGCAACACTAATTAATTGCAAAAAAAATAACCCATACGGGTACGTTCATGTTAAAG